>CAZWGW010000075.1:0-15501 GCA_964633565.1 uncultured Planctomycetaceae bacterium | reverse complement strand
CCTGTTCAGGGAGGATCGCTTCCGTCTCGGAGCTGCCGGTGGAACCGCTTCTGCCGGTCCTCCCGCAATGTCCGTGGCTCGCGCACCGCCGCGGCACGGCGCTTCACCCGCGCCGCGGTCACGACTACAATCCACACGGGCCGGCAATTCAAAGCGAAACGAACGTCCCATGGCCGACGAACTGCAGATGATCGAGGCGCTCAAACAGGTCGTTGACCCGGAATTGATGATCAACATCGTCGACCTGGGGCTCGTCTATGACGTCGCGCGGGAGGAGGAGGGGAAGGTGAACGTGCAGATGACGCTCACCAGCCCGGCCTGCCCGGCGGGACCGCAGATCATTCAACAAGCCAAGCGCGCGCTGGAACAGCTCGAAGGGGTCAGCGAGGCGAACATCAAACTGGTCATGTCGCCGCCGTGGACCCCCGAACGCATGACGGACGAGGCGCGGGACCAGTTGGGCATCTTCTGACGCGCACTGCGGCTAATGAAGTCGTCCGGCTCGCTGCACGAAGCCGGATTGGCATACTGACCATACCCCGATTCAAGGACAAGACCGCATGAATATTCCAGTTCGAGGGGGCCGGAGCACATGGGCGCTGCCGTTGTGTCTGCTGGCGGCATGGAGTTGTGCCGGTACCGGCGACGGCAACCTGACCAACGAGGTTCCCGTTCGCGAGGCGGAGCAGGCGGAAACCGGTGAGAAGCCGCACCTGTACGGGATGGCGGCCGTCGACGCGCTCTACGCCGGATACGGAGAGGGCGCCCCCCAAGGCCGCGGGCCGAGTCAGGGCCAGATTGGCAAAGACGGAAACAAGTACCTCAACGAGTATTTTCCCAAGCTGGACTATATCAGGCAGGCGACCATCATCCCGGCCGAGGCGGGTGCGGAATCCGCATCGACAGCAACCGCGAACGAGCCGTTTCGCGTCAAATTCGAAGTCTCGACCGGCGAGTTCGTGGTGGAGATCCATCCCGAATGGTCGCCCAACGGCGCCAAACGCTTCCGGGAACTCGTCGAAGCCGGCTACTACAACGATTGCCGATTCTTCCGCGTGATCGAAGGCTTCATGGCCCAGGTCGGGATGAACGGCGATCCGGCGGTCAACGCGCAGTGGGATAGCCAGACGATTCCCGACGACCCGCCGATGCGGTCCAATACCCGGGGCCGGGTGACCTTTGCGACGTCCGGTCCGGACTCGCGGACCACGCAGTTCTTCATCAACTTCGGTGACAACTCGCAACTCGACCGCCAGGGTTTCTCGCCGATCGGCGAAGTGATCGAGACCGGACCGGAAACGGACGCACCGTTGGCCGCACCGGCTGAAGCCGGCGGCGAACCGGCGCCTCAATAGGCCCAGCGGCGCCACAAAGGAAATGACCCCGGGCGGCCGGCGGTGCCGTCGCCCCTCCCCATTCAGCAAACGGAGAAGCTATGCACACAAATCGAGTGCCCGTGATCGCTCTGGCCGCCTGCCTGGGACTGGGCGTCCTCCGCAGCGCGGCGGCGGAAGAGACGTTCCGCGTCAAATTTGAGACGTCCGCAGGGGACTTCGTGGTGGAAGTCCATCCCGACTGGGCCCCGAAGGGGGCCGCCCGCTTCAAGGAACTCATCGAAGCGAAGTACTACGACGAGTGCCGGTTCTTCCGCGTCATCGAGGGCTTCATGGCGCAGTTCGGCATGAACGGTGACCCCGAAGTCAACGCGAAATGGGACAAGCAGGAGATCAAGGACGACCCGGTCAAGCAGTCCAACACGCGCGGCCGGATGACGTTCGCGACGTCCGGCGCCGATTCGCGGACCACGCAACTGTTCATCAACTTCGGGAACAACAAGGGGCTTGATTCGCAGGGGTTCTCGCCGTTCGCCGAAGTCGTGGAAGGGATGGAAGTCGTCGACAAGCTGTACAACGGGTACGGCGAGGGTGCGCCGCAGGGGAACGGGCCAAGCCAGGGCCGCATCGCCCGCAGCGGGAACAAGTACCTGACGGAGAGCTTCCCCAAGCTGGACTACATCAAGACGGCCCGGATCGAAACAGCGAAAACGAAGTAGCCGCATCCATCGTAACCCGAAGCGTCAGCGAGGGGCGGAGTTGCGACATGGCTCCAGCCCCTCGCTTCGGGTTCTCCGGGCGAATTGCACGAAGCGTAACGTCAAAACAAAAACAGGGGCCGGTCCAGTCTTGGACCGACCCCTGCTGTCATTACGTCAATCGCCAGATCCCGGTTCAGCGCTGTGCCGTGCGGACGCGGACGCCGGCCGGTTCCGGCTGCGTCGGGTTCGCCTTCTCTTTGGCGCGCTCCGCGACACGATGCTGTGATGCCGCGACCAGTTCCTGTGCTCCCATGAGTTGCTGCGGAGAGAAGAACGGCGTGTCCGGGGCGCCGGCGTTGTCGAACTTCAATCGCGCCAGTTCCGGCCAGCTCATCTCGTTCGCGAGGTACCACGCAGCAGCCTGGGCGGATTGCTGCTCGATTTTTCCGGTGCCGACAAGGCGGATCAGTTCCTGCAGTTCCGGCTTGTCGGTGTATTGATCGACGGCGACGAGTTTGTACTCGACGCGGGGATGTGGTTCCTTCTTGCCGTATTCGAGGCACACGGACTTGTACGGGACGCGGACGATCTGGCCGGGCTGGATGGAGAAGAACCCGCCGCCGCCGAAGCCACCGCCGCCCAACCCGCCGCCGCCGAAGCCGCCGCCGCCCAGTCCGCCGCCGCCCAGTCCGCCGCCGAACGCCTGCTGCTGGCCCCCCTGTCCGCCGCCGAGTCCGCCGCCGCTGAGCCCGCCGGAGCCGACGCCGCCAATGGCCTGCGGCAGCACCTGCACGCCGACGATGGCATCGGGCAATTCGACGGTCAACGGCTTGTCGCTCTTGTTCTCAATCAGGACGTTCCCCCCCTTTTCGTCCTTGGCAATGACCCGCACGTCGAGGGCCGCCTGCTCGATCCCGTCCCACATCGCGATGCGGGCGGCATCGGGGTCGAATTTGGGCTTGGTGATGGGCCGCTTGTCCTTGGACGCCGCCAGGGCCGCCGAACAGGCCGTCACGATCGCCAGCGACCAGACAATGCGGCGGCCGAACAGGGACGTGAGTGGAAGCTTCCGGACCATGAGCGTTTCCTTCTGGAAGGAGCCGCGCGGGGCGGCGACGGAGTCGGACACAAACGATGTTATCGTACCGCTTTGACCCCCTGCAATGAAAACTTCTGGCAGGAACGCAAAATAACGACAATCGTCAACACGTGTCCCGTGGAAAATCCGGCTGGCGACGGGTGGCGCCGAATCTGCCCCGGCCGACACGCGTGCCGGGATTTCCGCCCGGGACGGTCGGACGGACAGCGGCGGGAGAAGCCGGTTGTATGGCTGGCTTGAACAGGCAGAAGGACAGGCGCCGTCACCCGGACTCGGACGTCAGGCTGTCGGGAGATGAACGGTCAGGACTCTGCGGCAGAGCGACAAAACCGTTCCTCAAACACCACTTGCCCGTGGAACTCCCGACCGAGGTGATTCAAGACCGTGTGTGCCAGCGTGTTGTCCTGACGGACGCAGCCCCGCAGGCCAATCACCCGCGGACGCGCCGCCTGTGCCAATGCCCGGACCCTGGCGTACAGCGCCCTTCCGACGCCGTTCTGCCGCGCCTCCGGCTGCACGTAGACGCTGGTGATCCACCAGAACTCTCCGTCCGCCCAGTCGTACCACTCCCGGCCTCCGACCATGATTTCGCCGATCAGGTCCCCAGCATCGTTCTCCGCCACGAGCACGATCCAGCGGGAGTCGCCGAGCATCGCCCTGACGCCGGCCCGGACGACGTCCGGATCAAGGTCGCGCCCTTCGGTCTCGCGGCAGAGTGCCAGGGAGAGATCGACCACGGCCGGGAGATCGCTCGGGAGTGCGGGACGAATCTGGGAGAGCGTGGCCATTCAATTTCATTCGACCGGGTCGACTGACCGCGGTCAAGGTGCGATGCGACTGCCAGCACTCTGTAGCCGGCCTCAGTGAGGCCGGTGCTGCGGGCTCCAACCCCGTCAAAGCGCACCCGTCACACGCGGCAGCCGCGGATGACCTATCGCGCGCATCGCGACAGCCGCGGATGAATATCCGCGGAACAAACGATGTGGTGCTTTCGAAGACAAACGCGTCCTACGGTTTTCGGCAGACCGCCTATCTCTTACGGTTGCACGCGATCAATTGGAGCACGACGACTGCAGACCGCGATCGCGCTGCTCGTGCTACTCGCCCGATCCGGCGGAAAACTGCACATCGCAATCGCGAAGCTGTATCCGGAGTCTCTCGACGCCAGCGGCCCCGTCTGTGGTTCTCACAGCCGCGCCGACGAGAAAAATCCACCGATCTGCGGCGCTTGTTCCGCGGATATCCATCCGCGGCTGTCAAGCCGGCACAACTCGCTCGCGACGGGACCTCGCCCTGCGGCGCGCCGGCAACCTTAGCGCCTCGCTCTGACAGAGGGGGGCTCATTCCGGCTGACACTTTGTGCAGTCCCACGATCCCCCCGATAACCAGCCTCCCTCACCTTCAACCGGGAAATCCACGACGACAATTCCTCCCGCTCCGCTACGAAACAGTTGCCGCAGAAATTGGGCGGCGGAAACGTGTCGCGCGCGAGTTCCGTCAATGCAATCGCCGGTGTGTAGTAACCGTGCTCCGCGCAAAGTTCGGCCGTATTCAGGCAGAGTTCATGGGACTGCTCCGGGTGGGCGACCCAGAGCGTGGCGCCGCACAGCAGCAACGTGACCCAGCGCCGACGGATCACAAGGCCTTCCGCTGCCGCCCACATCGCCCGGAGCCGACCGCCTCGCAGGTTGGTAACCAACAGCAGGCCCCCCAGAACAACCAGCATGAGACCGAGCGGCGACTCTCCCAGCCGTGTAATAGTGAATTCGGCCATGTACGGCAGATCATGCCGACGCACTGCGAACCAGATCAACCAGAGTGCCGCGCCGGCCAGTCGACCAGCCAGATGCAATCGGGTCTCGTGAAGTCCAATGAACAGCACCAGCGACACCAGCATCCACCAGCAGTCCCAACCGAGTTGACGCAGCCAGACGAACAGCAACTGGCCGGGCCCATACATTCCTCCCGCGGCAATCAAGACGACACCGGCGAGACACAGCGGCCATCGACCTTGAGATTCATCGGCAATCGGAGCTGATGTTCCGGATTCGGCCATGGCGGACTTTCCCGTACCCACCGCATTCAGGTCACCTCATCCACTTCCGTGTAAATGAACGTCACCCCCCCGCTGGCATAGTTCGGCACGTCCTTCACCGCCGCCTGCCCCTCCGGCGTCGCCAGGATCGCTTCAATCGCCTCGCGGCTCTCGGCGTACAGGTCGGCCACGTAATAATACGGTGACGGCTTCCCGTCCGGCGTCCCCAGCACCTTGCCGATCGTCCATTTGGCGAACCCCTCCATCCGCTTGGCCAGCGGGATGTGGATCTCGTCGTAATAGCGGTCGAACGCCGCGGGGTCCTTTGGGTGGCCGTACAGGACGAGCAGTCTCACCATAACGTGACTCCGGGATGAAGTGGACGCCGCTATTGCATCACCCGGCCGATCGCGGGTCAACCCGTCGGAACGGAACTCACGTCGTGTCGCGACCCGGACGCTGTGAGCGTCCGGGTCGCTGTCGAACGCGCGCCACGCAGGACGCGTCCTCCCGACTCCCCTTGACGCGCCGCCCCCTCCCCTCCACCCTTCCCCCATGAAACGCCGCATGGCCCAGCTCCCGTTGCACGGCGGCAAGGCCCCGCCGTGGCTCTTCCGCCGCATGACGAAGCTCGCGGCCGCCGTCACCATGGCGATCGTCGACGAGTACGGCCCGCACGAAATGCTCCAGCGGCTCGCCGATCCCTGGTGGTTCCAGGCCTTCGGCTGCGTCCTCGGCTTCGACTGGCACTCCAGCGGCGTGACGACCGTCACCTGCGGCGCGCTCAAGGAGGCTTACCACGAAGTCGGCGCGGACCTGGGCATCATTGTCGCCGGCGGCAAAGGGGGGACCAGCCGCAAGACGCCGCAGGAAATCGACGCGGCCGCCAGCCAGTACGGCATCAGCGGCGGCGACAAGCTCGTCTACGCCTCGCGGATGAGCGCCAAAGTCGATTCGGCCGCCCTGCAGGACGGCTTCCAGGTGTATCACCACTCGTTCTTTCTCACGCCGGCCGGCCAGTGGTGCGTCGTCCAGCAGGGGATGAACGAAGAGCAGCAGTCCGCCCGCCGTTATCACTGGCTGGGGGAGTCGGTGGACGATTTCGTGTGCGAGCCGCATGCGGCGATCCAGGACGTGCACGACGGCAAAGGGGACGGGAGTCTTTTTTCGAAGTCCGGCGACTCGAATCCGTCGGGCGCGCAAGGCGACTCCCGGCTGTTCCGCAACATGGTCGCGGCCGAAGCAGAAGCGAACCGGCAGGCGAGCGCGGCCCTTGTCCGCGAGCACCCCGACTGGCTGATGGAGGAAGTGAAACGCTGCACCGACGGGCCGACCCTCTTTGCCCCCGCCCGGCACCGTGTGCTGGACATCGACGTGGACCACTCGCGGCTGCGGAAGATCGTTGTCGCGGCGCACGAAGCGCACCCGCGGGACTTTGAGACGCTGCTGGGGACTGCGGGGGTCGGACCGTCGACGATTCGCGCGTTGGCGCTGCTGGCGGAGCTGATCTACGAGGCCCCTGCGTCGCGTCGCGACCCGGCTCTTGAGCCGCCGCCGACAGTTCCGGCCAAAGGCGCCGTGACGACGGCCGCGGCCTGCGTCGCGAAACGGTCAACGCGGCGCTGGGCGGACTATTCCTACGCGCATGGCGGTAAGGACTGCACGCCGTTCCCGGTCGACCGGGAGACGTATGACCGGAGCATTGACGTGTTGACGCAGGCGGTGCGGAAGGCGCGACTCGGAGAGCATGACCGCCTCGATGCGCTGCGGCGGCTGTCAGCGACCCGGACGTTTTGAGCGGTCCTGGCCGCTCCGACGGTGTGCGTCACGGCACGCTGCGCGTCATTGAGACCGTCGGCAGCGCGCTGATTCGCGCGCACGCCGGCCGCCTGCGCGCTCGACACCGGCAGACTCCGCCGCACGCGGGAATGTCTCGATGGACAATGTGGGACACGTCGATACTGACCGATGCCGATGGGCTGCCGTCATTCTCACGAGGGAACGCATGAAGTCGCGCGCATGGGCATGGACGTCGCTGGCTGTTGCGGGCGGCCTGCTGCTGCTGGGCCTGCTCCGGCCCGCCGATTCAAGTCGTGCGGACGACGCGGTCGTGCCGATTCCCGCACAGACGGACGGCCCTCCCGCAGCGAGCATCAAGCCTTACATGCAGGCGAAAATGGTCCACGCCGAGAACGTGCTGCAGGGCCTCGTGCTGCAGGACTTCGACCGCATTACGCGCGGCGCGGAGGGCCTGCGCAACACGAGCCTGTCGACCCCCGGCCCGCACGGCGCCGACGGGCTGAACGACGAGGTCTACCAGCACTTCCGCCTCGAGTTCCTGCGGCTCTCGACGCAGTTGTCGGAGCTGGCGGAGGCCAAAAACCTGGAGGGCGCCGCGTTCGCCTGGAACAATCTCACGGCCAACTGCATGGCGTGCCATCACTACCTGCGCCAGAGTCCCGCGGCAAACGCCGCTCGCTCGCCCGCGAATTGAGCGCGGCACGCTTCGGCGCTGGCGCAACGATGCATCACATCGGCCCGGCGGCACGCTCACGGCTGAGCCCCGTCGACTGCCGAAAACGGGTCGTTTCCGAACGGCACCGCGAGATGAAAGTACGTCCCCGTCGTCGGCCAGCGCTCCAGCCGCGGGAATTCGGCAATCGGCTGACCGCCACGTGAGAACTCGAGGCCGAACACGGTCATCCGCGACACGGCATACTGCCACTCCAGCCCGGAATCGGTCTGACGTGCTTCCAGCAACACCAGCGCTTCAGGGCCGGTCGTAATGACGTAACCGAACAGGGCGCCGTCCACGACCTGCTGCGATTCGCACGCATATCGAAAGAGCGGCGTCGACAGCAGCCGCAGCTTCCAGTCAGTCGGATTCTGTTTGCCCCAGTGGTCGATGATCTCGAACTGTGCCGCCAACTGCCGCATCTGCGCCAGGCGATGGGTCCGCTGGGGGGCCGGGGGCGGAGCGTTCGGAAGGGGCGCAAACTCGATCCCCGCGGCATCCGGGTACCACACGTTTGTGCCGTCGATCTCCAGGATGACCTTGTCCGTTCCGAGCGACACGAACGTGCGTCCCCAGGTCTTGTTGGGCTCGTTGTGATAGCACTTCATGGCGACGACCGGGCGTCCGCCGTCCGTCCAGACAAACAGCATCGCGTCTGAAATCCTGCTGACCGGGTTCTCAAACCTGATGAGCGGCTCCTCGACCACGTCGAAGGGGCGGTCGGGAGTGTCGGCCGGGTACAGGCGCTGCTGCCGGACCCGGTCGCGATAGTAATCGAGCTTGCGCCGGGCGAGAGAATCCGGTTCCTCGGAGGATTTGGAAGCAGGCGTCGCCGACGGGGACAGCACCTCTTGGGCGACGGCAACATGCGCCGATCCAATGGCCAGCAGGAACAGCAGTGGCGCCAAAGGCTTCATTGGTCGACTTTCGATTCGGTCACGTATCCTCCAGAGTATAGACAAAATGTCTCGACCGTCAATCTGGCAGCAGGCGCGCATTGTTTCGAGCGATTGCCGACGACAGACGGGACCTACTGCAGTTCGCGCAGCCACATCCGGATGTCGTTCTCGTATTCGCTGGCGAGGTCCCCCTTGACGAGCTGCCGCTGAAACTCGGCGGCCCCCTGCTCCGACAGGTCGGCCTCTTCCGCCGACACGAACCGGTCGGCCGGATCGGGCGCGATCAACCTGCGCAACAGGTCGAGGAGCATGTCGTTCCGGGCCACGTCGGGGGGAAGCCGCTCCGGCAGGCGCTGTGCGAGTTCCCGCTTGGCTTCCACCAGTTCGATGCCGTCGGTCGCCTCGGTGAACGGGAACTGGCCCGACAGCATCTCGAACAGCACATAGCCCAGACTCGCCAGGTCGGAGACGGGTGAATGCGTGTCGCCTTCCAGCACTTCCACGGCGGCGTAGCGCGGCGTCCACGTCGGGCGCGCGGGAAGTTCCTGCAGCGCGAACGCGGACCCGAAGTCGACGAGCTTACAGTTCCCCGTCCGCTTGACCATGATATTCGCCGGTTTGAGGTCGGCGTGGACGAGGCGCTCCCGGTGCAGTGCGCCCAGGCCCGTGAGGCAGTCGCGCAGAATGGCGATCGCGACGCCCGGCTTGAGGCGCACCTGCGAACCGACGCCCGTCACGATCACGTCGTTGACGTATTCCCACTTGTCCTCATCGACGCTGGCCCGCACGCGCGCCAGCGCGCCGGGCGTGAGCAGGAACCGCAGGTCGTAACCGTCGACCCACTCCATCACCAGCGTCTGGATTCCGCGATACTCGATCACGTTGTAGACGTCGAGCAGGTGGTCCTGCTGAATCTGCGCGAGCTGCATCGCGAGCCGCGCCAGCCGCGACATGTCGAGGCGGTACGACTCCGCGTCGGGGTATCCGGTCGGGCGGAAGAACTTGAGGGCCAGCCGGAACACAACCTCGAACGCGCCGGTGCGGTGCGCCAGGAACACGACCCCCTGCCCTCCCGAACCGAGCTTTTTGACAAGTCGATAGGCGACTTCCCAACGGATCTCATCCTGGCTGAGCATGCGGTCAAACTGGTCCGCCAGCGCCTGACTTTCGGAGGCCAGTTCTCCGACGGTGCGCGTCGGCGCACCGGCCGCGGCGGCCGCGGGGGGCGGAAACAGAAAGTCTCCATCCACCGGCGCAGGGAGCTGCGGCCAGACCGCGGCGTCTTTTCTCACCGCGGGCTGGTACGGACCGGTCGGATCGAGCACCGGAGTCAGTTCGTCCATCAGATGCATATTCATCCCTGGGAGTGCGAGCGGCATCCTGCCGGAGGGCGAGTCGCGTGGATTCAGTTCGGTCGGAGCCGGGCCTCGGGACCCAGGACACGACGGGGGTGGGGGTGATTCAGGCGAGAATCCCGTGAATTGGTTCACCGCCGGCGACAGCGAGCGGCCGGTTGAGTGTGTCGCGGACCTCCGAGTGCGGATCGATACCGAGTAAGGCGAACATTGTCGAGGCGAGATCATCCGGACGGACCGGTTCGCGGGCGGGATACGCGCCGTTTTTGTCCGAGGCCCCGTAGACACACCCCCGCCGGACGCCCCCGCCCGCCAGCAACACAGTATAGCAGTCGGGCCAGTGGTCGCGGCTGATGTTGTCGTTGATCTTCGGCGTCCGGCCGAATTCGCCCATCCAGACAATAAGCGTTGTATCGAGCAGCCCCCGTTCGTCCAGGTCATTGATGAGGACCGGCAGCGTCTGCTCGGTCAGCGGGAGGTGCCGCCCCTTGAGGATCGGATACATCCGCGTGTTGTTGAAGCCGTGCGTGTCCCAGCCCCCCTTTTCCGTGCTCTGCCCGCCGATGCTCTGATCGAAGTACACGTTGATGAATTTCACACCCGCCTCGACCAGCCGGCGGGCGAGCAGACAACTCTGGCCGTAAGTCGATCGTCCATAGCCTTCGCGCACCGCAGTCGGCTCCTGAGACAGGTCGAATGCCGCTCGGACCCGGGGTGAATTGAGCATCGTCAGCGCCTTTTCATAGTAGGCGTCGACGCCGCGGACTTCTGCCGAAATGTCGAGTTCCCGCGACTGCCTGTTCACGATCTCCTGCAGGGCGCGACGGTCCTGCAGCCGGGCGGCGTCAAGGCTCGCCGGGAGACTCAACTCGGGGAGCTTGAAATCCAGTTCGGCGGGATCTTCGGTGATCAGCAGCGGATCGTGCGCCTTGCCGAGGAAACTCGCGTGCTGGCCGGGAGTCACCGCGCCGTCCCGGATGACGTGCGGATACGCGACGAATGTCGGCATGCCGTCAGAATTCGGGGCGAAGCGATCGACGACGGAACCATAAGCGGGGAACAGTTCCAGCGTGTCGCGGAGGCGGATGTCGTCGACCGGCGGCGCGTGGCCGGTGAGGGCGTAATACGAGGCCGAGTTGTGGTTCTTCATCGTGTGATGCACGCCGTGCAGCAGCGTCACCTTGTGCATCACTTTTGCGGTCTCGGGCAGGTGCTCGCAGACCGGCAGACCGGGGAGCGAACTGGAGGTTGAACCGAACCGGCTGCGGATGCCGTCCGGGGCGTCGGGCTTGAGGTCGAACGTATCGAGGTGGCTGGGGCCGCCGAACTGGTACAGGAAGATCACCGACTTCGCGCGCGCCGACGGCGCGGCCCCAGGCTGTTCTGCGGCACGGATCAGCCGGCGCGCGTTCAGACCGAGGAACCCGCAGCCGCCGATCTGGAGGAGTTTGCGGCGGGGGATATCCTTTGGAGTGCGGCGACTTGTCGCCGCTTTCTGATTTTCTGACATCATGCGATGCGGGCTCGAAACGGAGCGTGCGTCGGTCAATTGCGAGGGCACAATTCCAAAAATCCCAAAGCGGCGACAAGTCGCCGCACTCCGAAAGTCAAAAGTGCTACTGCCGGAACAGGAATTCCCGTGAATTCATCAGCGCCCACGCCACGTCTTCCACGGCCCAGCGACGGTTGTCGTGCGCGTCCACGTGGGCCGTCATGGCCCGCCGTTCTTCCTCCGTCGCTGCGCGACTCAGGACGGTCCAGAATAGTTCGTCAACGATCTGCTCATTCGTCAGGCCGGTGTCAAGCATCCGACCCAGGCGGTTGTCGGGAGCGGAGAGCAGCCCGACGACCGGCGCGCCGCCGATCAATTGTAATGATTGGCTCAGCGTCGACTCGTCCGACCGTTCGCACTCGCACGACTGCTCCCGCGGCGGCTTGCCGAACTTCACCAGGAATTCGTCCCACACCGTCGGCCGCTGGTCGCGCGGCCGGACGGCGTGCACGCCCGGCAATTCTCCCGCGCGCAGGCCCACGGGGAAGCCCGCGAACTCCAGCGGCACGCCGCAGACCTGGCTCATGGCATCCGCCAACTGCTCTGCCGACAACCGCCTCGGGATCGTCCGCGAAAAGTGCGTCTCATCATCGGCACTGGAATTGCTCGGCACGGCGGACAGTTGGTAAACGGCGGAATCCATGATCGTCCGCAGCGTGTGCCGCAGGTCGAAGCCGTTCCGCACGAAGTCGCCGGCCAGCCAGTCGAGCAACTCGGGGTGCACGGCCGGATTGGTGACGCGGAAATCGTCAACGGGATCGACGATTCCCCGGCCCAGCAGGTGGTACCAGATCCGGTTCACCTGCGCGCGGGCAAAGTACGGGTTGTCCGGAGCCGTCGCCCAAATCGCGAGCGCCGCCAGCCGGTCGGCCTCGGCGGGGAGCGGTTCCCCCGCCAGCACGCGCGGCGCCGCCACCTCGCCACTGCGCGGGTGCTCGATCTCCTCCTTGCCGCCCATGGTGACGATCTGCTCGCCGACGAACTCGTGCTTGTCGTTGTCGTCGCGGCGGCGGTTCTCGAGGATTTTGTAGTCGACGCGCGCGAACAGGCTGGTCCAACTGTAGTAATCGCCTTGTGTCCAGCGGTCGAACGGGTGGTTGTGGCACCTGGCGCACTGCAGCCGGACGCCGAGGAACACCTGGGCCGTCGACTCGGCGCGGGACACGGGGTCGCGCAGCGCCCGGTAGTAATTGGACGCCGGCTCGGCGTACGTGCTGCCGCGGGCGGCGAGCAATTCGCGGGCGAACTCGTCAATGGGCGTGTTTTGCGCGACATGCAGACGGATCCAGGCGTGGAAATTCTCGACCCCCTTGCGATCGAGCGTCCGTTCCTCATTCCGCAGCACGTCGGACCATTTCAGCGCCCAGAGGCTGGCAAACTCCGGCCGCTGGAACAGTCGCTCGACCAGTGCGGCCCGCTTGTCGGGCCGATCGCTGGCGACGAACTCCCGGGCCTCGGCAGCCGTCGGCAGGACTCCGAGCAGATCGAGATACGCCCGCCGCAGAAAGACCGTGTCGCTGCACAGTGCGGAGGGCTCGATGCGCAACTCCCTGAGCCGCGCAAATACCAGCCGGTCGATCTCGTTGCGTGCCGGCGGGTCCCAGGTCATTTCCGGCCGATCGGCAATAAATGCCAGTCGCACGGGGACCTGTCTGTCGAGAAAACGGACGGCAACGGTCAGTTCGCCGGTGCGTGTCGTCGTCACCAGGCCGAGCGACGTCACGTCCCGGCGGGTGCCGTCCGAGAACTCCGCCTCGACGGTTAACTGCGCCCGGTCCAGGGGCTGAGTCACGATCCGGTCCCGGGGTGTCGCCTCCAGCCGCACCAGTCTGGGGGTCGACTCCGGGTCAGGCGGCATTCCGGCGGCAATCCAGCGCTGCAGCGTCTCATACTCGGCGGTCCCGACCCGAAATCGCTGCCCTCCCCCGTGGGCGATCTGCATCGTCGGTTTGAGCAGGAGCAGGCTGCGGTCCGCATCGAGCGGGTTGAGCCGGCGAACGGAGAGATCGTGCGTCAGGGCGCGATAGTCCGCCTCCGGGTCATCCCCCCGCAGGGAAAGTTTCAGGCCACCCTTGCCGCTGGCGTTTCCGTGACAGGTTCCGGCGTTGCAGCCGGCTTTCGACAGCACGGCCATGACCTCGTTGCGGAAGGACGGCACGTCGTCCGCCGCCGCGGACGCTGGCAGCCAGACGAGCCAGGCCGCCGCAGGGAGCAAACGCCCCGCGCGGGATGGCGAATTCCGGCAATTTCGCGGTTGCAGCGCCATGAAACACCCGCCGGTCAGACAGTTCCCGTACGCCTGCTGGAACTCTATCCTACGGGATCGCCCGCCCCGCCGAGAAGGCGCAGCAGCCGCCCCGGAAACGGGGGCACGGACCGTTTCCCCCGGCACGGTTGTGTCGACCACTGCGGTTTACATAACCTGCAAAAGGCGTTATACCTTCGCCCGTATCCCGACTCAGGGAAACGCGCGTTCGAGGGAGCGCAGCGAGCGCGGGAAGCCGTTGCCGCGAACCCTTTGTGCGCACCCATTGCCGGCGGTGGGGCCGCCCGTCCCTGCCGGACGGGAGGTCCCTGCGTCCTGCCGGCGCCACCTTCCGGAACCATGCAACGCAGGAGATGATGTGTGGCCATTGAAGAACAAGTCTTCGACATTGTCAGCGAGCAACTGAGCGTACCGCGTGAGGAGATCACGCGGACCAGCTCGTTTGTCGACGATCTCAAGGCGGACTCGCTCGACGTCGTGGAACTCGTGATGCGGTTCGAGGACACGTTCGGCGTGACCATCCCGGACGAGGACTACGAGAAGATCCGCACCGTCGGCGACGCCATCGAGTACATCGAAGCCCGGGGGAAGTCGTAGCCGATGGGCAGGCGCGTCGCCGTCACCGGTCTGGGGGTCGTGACCACCCTCGGATGCGAGGTCCCCGAGATGTGGGACAATATCTGCGCCGGCAAGAGCGGCGTCGGCCCCATCGTGCGCTTCGACTGTTCCACGTTCAAGGTGAACTTCGCCGGCGAAATCCAGAACTTCGACGCCGGCCAGCACCTGGGGATCGTCGAGAAAGAGGTCAAGAAGCTGGACCGCTTCGTCCAGTTCGCCATGGTCGCCGCCGACAAGGCCGTGCGGCAGTCCGGCATCGACTTCTCCAGCGGCGACCCGTACCGCTACGGCGTGCTCGTGGGGAGCGGCATCGGCGGACTCAACGAGATCGAGCAGCAGCACAGCACGCTGTTCGACCGCGGGCCGAACCGCGTCAGCCCGTTCATGATCCCCAAGCTCATGGTCAATGCCGCCAGCGGAAATATCTCCGTCCACTGGCGGCTGCGCGGACCGAACAGCGCGGTCGCCACCGCCTGCGCCTCGGCCACCAACGCCATCGGCGACGCGTTCAAGCTGATCCAGAACGACATGGCCGATGTGATGGTCACCGGCGGCAGCGAGGCGGCGCTCACGCCGATGGGCCTCTCCGGGTTCGCCCGCATGCAGGCGCTGTCGACGCGCAACGACGCCCCGCAGGCCGCCAGCCGCCCCTGGGACAGGGACCGCGACGGGTTTGTCATGGCCGAAGGGGCCGGCGTCGTCGTGCTCGAGGAACTGGAGTTCGCACAACGCCGCGGCGCGACGATCCTGGCAGAGGTCCTCGGCTACGGCATGTCGGCCGACGGCAATCACATGACGGCCCCCGACCCGGAGGGACGCGGCGCCGCCCGCGCCATGAGCGCCGCCCTCCGCGATGCGCGGCTCGACCCCGACAGGATCGACTACGTCAACGCCCACGGCACCAGCACGCCGCTCGGCGACAAGGCCGAGACCGTCGCCATCAAGGCCGTGTTCGGCGACCACGCCAGAAAGCTGGCGGTCTCCAGCACCAAGAGCCATCTGGGGCACCTGCTGGGCGCTTCGGGCGGCGTGGAGTTCGTTATCTCTGTGCTGTCGCTGAACGACCAGGTCGCACCCGCGACGATCAATCTCGAGAACCCCGATCCCGAGTGCGACCTCGACTATGT
>CAZWGW010000074.1:0-15584 GCA_964633565.1 uncultured Planctomycetaceae bacterium | reverse complement strand
AAGTCCGACTGGGAAACCATGAAAGCCTGCCGCGATACGCTCCGCGAGTTCGGCGTCGAGAGCGATTGCCGCGTCCTCTCGGCGCACCGCACGCCGCACCAGGCGTGCGAGTTTGCCACGACCGCAGAAGAGCGGGGCCTCGAAGTCATCGTCGCGGCGGCCGGCGGCGCGGCCCATCTCGCCGGAGTGATGGCGGCCCACACCGTGCTCCCCGTGCTGGGCGTGCCGATGCAGGCCTGGTCGCTCGACGGGCTCGATTCGCTGCTCGCCACCGTCCAGATGCCGCGCGGCATCCCGGTCGGCACGCTCGCCATCGGCAAGGCCGGCGCCGTCAATGCGGCGCTTCTGGCTGCGGCGATCCTTGCCGGCAGCCGTCCTGAGCTGCGGCAAAAGCTCAAGGACTATCGCCGGAAAGCCACCGACAAGGCGCTCGCGGAGACGCTGGAATAGTGTCCGCTTCCCGACGATCGTCGGTCGTCGCCGCGGCAGCGTGGGGCGCGCTGCTGATCGCGGGGTGTTCGGACGACGCGTCTGCGCCGTCGGCAAGCGATTTCCAGCGACTCGACGAATCGAACACGCCGTCCGCGCCGGTCGCAGTAGCCGCGGATGCAGATCCGCGGAACGAAGCTCGGCAGCCCTCGTCCGCGGCTGATCATCGCGCCCCCGCGATGCGCGCGAGGCAGCATCCGCGGCGATTAGCCAACGTTACGGAAGGAACGCCGCCGGCCGACACTGATCCACCGCCGGTCGAACCTGTCTATCGCCCCTCCGACCAGCGGCCGCGCTATGACACTGCCCGCGCTGCGGAACTCGGCATCACTCGCTACGAGTCAAATCGCCTCCTGCTTTACACCGACGTCGATCCCGAACTCGCCAAAACGCTGCCCCCTCTGTTCGATCAGGCGTACGACGCGTGGAGCGACTACTTCGGCCCATTGCCTCCGGACCGGGAGGGGACGGAGTACCAGGTCACTGGCTTCATCATGCGCGACAAGGACCGCTTCCGCGAGGCCGGCATGCTCCCCGCCGCAGCGCAGGCGCTGCTCGTGCACGGCATCCACCGCCGCAACGAGTTCTGGATGAATGCCCAGGACTACGACTATTACCGGCGGCACCTGATGGTCCACGAGGGGACGCACTGCTTCATGACTACGATGCCGCTGGCGCCGCTGCCGGTCTGGTACCACGAGGGGATGGCCGAACTGTTCGGCACGCACACGCTTGACGTAGAGGGCCGGGCGGCATTCGGCGTGATGCCCGGCGCGGCGGGAAATTTCGAGGGGTTCGGCCGCGTCGAAATGATCCGCAACGCCGTCAAGGAGGGTCACTGCCTCACGCCCCAGGGGGTCGTCGACCTGACGATGCAGGAATTCGCGGAGTCGAAGTCAGACCCGTACGCCTGGAGTTGGGCGCTGTGCAAGTTCCTCGATACCCATCCGCGCTACCGCGAGCGGTTTCGGCAACTCGCCGACAACCTCGACGGAAATGAATTCACCCGCCGGATGCAGTCGGCGTTCGGGTCCGACGCGGTACTGTGGGTGGAGTGGGAGCTGTTCGTCCGCAATCTGGTGTACGGTTATGACATCGAACGGGCGGCCATCGATTTCCGCCGGGGCGAGCCGTTGCCGGCCGGCGGTTCGATTTCGACCGACATTCGCGCCGATGCCGGCTGGCAGTCGAGCGGCGTGTGGGTGGAGGCGGGCCGCGCGTATTCCGTCGCGGCTGCGGGGCAGTTGTCGCTCGCGCAAATACCGAAACCCTGGATCAGTGAGCCGGCCGGCGTCAGCATCCGGTACGCATCGGGCAAGCCGATCGGCCGTCTCGTGGCCGGCATCCAGAGCGAAACGCCGCCGACCGGGACGGGAGAGGGGGCGTTGTGGAACGTGATCGACGTCGGTCCCGTGGCGACGATCACGCCCGCTGTCGACGGCACGCTCTACTTCCGCGTCAACGACTTCTGGAATGAGCTGGCCGACAATCAGGGGGAGTACCGGGTCACGGTGACGCCGGCTCGCGAATGAGCGACCTTACTTGAACATCAGATCTTCCGGCAGCGGCAGGTCGTCGAGCGATCCCAGACCTACGAGCTGCAGGAATCGCGGCGTCGTGTGGTATGTGACATCGTCCTTCCCCCCCTCCCCGCGCTGCAGAGAAATCAATTCGCGCCGCAGAAGTTGTCGCAGCACGGCGGGCGCATGGGCCTTGCCGGTCTGTTCGACGATTTCCCGTGTCACAGGCTGCTGGTAGGCCACCAGCGCCAACACTTCCAGTTCATCCTGCGACAGTTTCACATCTTTGGGTCCGTGGCCGTACACGCGATCACGGACGCGCTCAAACTCCGGCCGCAGTTGGAGCCGGTAGCCGCCCTCTGCCAGCCGCACTTCATAGGGGCGGCCCTCCTGTTCGTACTGGCTGTTCAACTCGTCAACCAGCACGTCGACATGTTCGTGCGTGAACTCGCCCCCCAGCAGGTCCGCCAGGCGCTTGCCAGTGAGCGGCTGCCCGCCGACGAAGAGAAGCGCTTCCACGACCTGCCTCGGCGTCACGGCGGGTGTGCGCTCAGCAGCGGTCGCGACCGGTGGCGGGTCCGCGGCACCGCCTCCCACGGCCGGAGTGATATCAACTCTCCCCGGTTGTCCGTCTGCGGGGCCGCCGTCGGGGCTGTCGATCGGAGCACCGTCTGTGACACCGCCCGGTTCGAGTTCCATTGCCGCCGCATCGGCGACTTCGAGCGCCCGCCGATACGCCTCTTCCAGCGCTTCCGCGCTCAGCTCTTCATCCGGCACGGGGAGCGCGAGTGCCGGCGGAACGGCACTGGCTCCGTCGGGGGCGGGTGTGACCACGACCGATCGAAAGGGAGTCGTTGAAGAATCCGAAGTCATGGCGCAACCGGCACGGCGTGAGAACAGCGCGATGGGGTGCGGAATATATGGCGAGTGCGGCCCGCTGCTCAAGGGCGATTCGTCGGGCCCATCATCTGCCGGAAGATCGGCGACAGTGCCGGGCTTCCAGCCACGCTGCATGCCGCGTCGGCCGGCCGCCCACCAGATGGGGCGATGTGACCCGATCATCGCGTTCGACGCTGACCGACTCCTGCAACCGGGTGCGCGGTCCATGGTGCCACACTCCGCAGGCCACGAACCGCCGCCAGCCCAGGCTCAACCGGCCCATGGTCCACCGCGCGTTCACGTCCTGCAGGGGGCGCAGCCGCACCTGGCCGCCGGCGTCGCGGTAACGCATGGCGTCAATCCCCAGCGGGCCGAAGTAGCCGATCTGTTGGACCTGCAGCGCCAGTCGTCGACCGACGTTCACAGCGTCCGACCAGACGGCGGCCTCCGACTCATTGATGCCGAACTGACTCCCGCGGTAGCATCCCGCCGCATCCGTCAGCAGGGGCGTGACTCCTTCCAGGACGGGGGGACCGACGCGCGGAACGGTCCATTGGATTCCCGCTTCGTCGATGCGGTCGAGCCACGGTTCCAGAAACAGTGTCAGTCCACTTCGCAGGCGCTTCTCGGCCCAGCGTCGTATGGACGCGTCGAGCGACGGTCCGCGGCCGAGCAGCCGCTCGCGCGCCGCACCGCTGAACTCGGCTTTCAGCACCCACCGCAGGTCGTCGGCAACCCTTCGGACCGCATCGTGCAATTGCGCCGGCGACTCAACACAATTCTCCCCGGGGATGCCCACCCCCCATTCCGTTACGCTCTGGAACGAAAGCCGGCGCGAGTTGGCCGCGCGGACGGCCGCCTGGGGCGGCGCATCGACCACGGCGCGAATGCGCCGGGCGAACTCGCGCGTCTCGTCGGTCCAACCCCACGGCGTCAACTCCAGCCCGGCCGGGACCAGTGCCGCATCCGAAACCGGCTGGACGGCCGGGCGTCCCGCCGCGCGCAGGCGCTCCCAGAAAGCCGGCTCCACCGGTTCCGGGCACCAGATCCAGTCTCCGTCATCTGCCACGGCCAGCCAGCAGGCCGCCAGTTCGGCGTTGATCCGCCGTCGCGACTGCGGCGGAATCTGCCGGTTGTCCGCCAGACATTCGTCGAAATCAAAGTTGCCGAAGAACAGCCGCGGCATATCCGGCGCGTCTCCGTGATCGGATTATGCAGGTTGTACCGAACGTAGCCCGGACCCCCGCGCCCGGCGCGTGTTTCCACCCGGTCCAATTATGGCGCGCAATCCGTGCCGGACGATCGTATCAACGGTCCCGCGGCGACCGAATGCAGCGGTCCCGCGCGACTTGCCGGAGAGAGGGCACGGAAGCCCGTCCGGCCTCACCCCGGGCGTCCTGACCCCGCACCGCCCCTGAGTATGCCGCAGTTGACACGGACCCTGGCGCAACGGAATGCGCTCCTGCTGGCGTGCGCCGGCCTGTCGCTCGCGGCCCTGGCGGGCTGTGTGCGCGATGTGGCAGGTCCCGGCAAGGCCGTTGTGCGTGGCGCCATGCCGGAACCGGCGGACGAGCCACTCACCGTCACCGTACCCGCGCAACAGGTCTGGACGGACGCCGGAGTCAACGTCACTGCCGGACAGCCGCTGACGCTCACCGCGTCGGGCCGCATCGTGGCCTGTCAACCGGGACGGCTGGAGCAGGACGTGCTTCGCGACGTGGGACCTGAAGGGACTTACCTGTTCAGCGACCGCGTGGCCGACCGGGACTTTCCCCTTCCCGCCGCCGGGGGCGGTCCCGCCCCGTGCTACGGACTCATCGCGCGGATCGGCGACGGCCCCGCGCTGTTCGTCGGCGGGAGCCGGAGCTGGATTGCCGATCGCAGCGGCCGACTGCAGTTGGGGATCAACGATTTTGACGTCGCCGACAACAGCGGCCAGTTCATTGTGCAGGTCGACCTGGAGTCCCGTGCGGAACGGCCTGTGCTGCACGAGCGGGTCTATGTCGATGCACCGGCCGAAGGGCGGCCGGCGCCTGGTTGCTCCGTGGTCGTCTTCTATGTCGACGGCCTGCGCCCCGATGTCGTGCGGGAAATGGTGGCACTCGGCCACCTGCCGAACATCCAGCGGGTCTTCCTCGAAGACGGCGCCTGGCTGTCCAACACCGTTACGGCGTTTCCGTCAGACACGATCACCTCGAACGGCACGATGTGGACCGGCTGCTTTTCCGACCGGCACGGGCTCAAGGGGCAGGTCGGTTTCAGCAGGCGCAAGCTGACTTCAGAGTCGTATCTCGACCCGTTCGGGCCGCAGCGCAGCGCGCAGATCCTGGCGCCGCAGGGAATCGACGGTGCGGTCCGCAAGACGCAGGCCGCCGCAATCGGGCTGGTGCAGGGGGAGGAGGCCGGCGAGTCGTGGCTTGCCGCGCATACCAGCAGCGTTGCGCCGCTTTACGAGCACCTGCAGGCCCACGGGCGCGACTGGGCCGCGGGGGTATTGCCCGTGATGACCGAGGTCCCGCCGCCCCTCTGGAGCCGCAGCCTCACGCGCTACATGCCCTATTTTCAGTCGCAGCGGGCCTGGGAATGCATCGACGAGGCCAACGCCGACTACGCCGTGAAGAGTCTGCTCGGCCGCCGCGAGGCGGTGACGATCATCTGGCTCCCCGAAACCGACACCTGCAGCCACAAGTGCAGCCGCGGTCAGTTCGGCATGACGCGCCGCACCATCGCACTGGCCGATCGGCTGCTGGGCGGCGTTGTCGCGGACCTCGAGGCGCAGGGCCGGCTCGATTCCACCTACCTGCTGCTGGTCAGCGACCACGGCCACGTCGGCGGTCGCGACACCCATCTCTCGCATTTCGACCTCGCGACCGATTTCTTTTTCCGCCCGCGCGGGCTGGATGCGACGGGCCGCTGGACCGGAGGGGGACTCGGACTGTCCGTGCGGATGCACCGGCACCAGAACCGGCATCCGGAAGACTCGTCGAAGGAGTTCGTGTTCATCGACGGCGACTCCGACGGGGCGGCACGGATCTATCTGCCGAAGGGGCACTACCGGTCCCGCAACTGGGGAAGCGCGAATCGACCTGCCGACCTGCTTCAGTACCAGGTCGACGCCGGCCGCGAACCGGTCGATCTGCCGCGCTCGCTCGCCAGCATCCGCGCGGTGCACGGCAGCGGCGTGGTCCGGCACCCGATCGACCTCGTGCTGATGAAGCTGACCGATTCCAGTCTGCTGGTCACGACGGCTGATCGTGGCGAGGCCGTCATCGAGCGCCGGCCCGGCCGCGACTCGCGCTGGGAGTACCGCTACGTCGTCGTTACCAACGTGGCGCCCGGCGGAGACGGGGCGGTCCATTATCAACCGCACCCGGCTCCCGGCACCGATCCGCTCGGACTGATCGCCTGCGGTTATTCGGCGTCCGGGCTGGCGGAGTTCCACGACGAGCGCGACTGGCTCGACATCACAATTCAGACCGAATACCCGGACGCGGTCGTGGCCCTCGCGCGCCATCTTCTGTGGGATGACGAGCTGCGCGACCGCGAACGCGAGTTTGCTCCGGACCTCGTCGTCACGGCGCGACGGGACTGGTATTTCGGCACCTGCGCGTCCCCCGGCACGATGCACGGCTACCCGCTGGCCGAAGCCGCGCGGGCCGCCTGGTTCGCCAGCGGTCCCAATATCCGTCGCGGCGCGAGGATCGAAACCCCCGCGCGGCTGGCAGACCTGACCCCCACAATCCTCGACATGGTCGGCCTGTGGGATGCGGTCCACGCACCAGTCGCCTCAGGTCCGCAGCGTCGCGGCGCTGCCGCCGGCGAATCCCACTTCTTTGACGGCAGGCCCATGCGGGAATTGTACTCCAATGCCACCGAGTACGTGGTGACCATGCAACCGGTGTACTGGCGGGAACTGGACCTGAACGCCTGGAGCCGGCTGCGGTACACTCCGTTGACGCCGTCCGAACTCCTCCCGCGCTCGATCCACAACCCCGACCGCGGCTTCGATCTGAACAACGTCGCCTACGACGTCGCCAGCGTGACCGATCTGAGCGTGTTCCGCCTGATGGACGACGTCGTCGCGCCGCTGGCCGGGAAACGCGACACCGTGACCGGCCTCGTGGAACGGACCGAATCGTATTTCCGCCGCCGCGACGACGTCCTGAGCGCGCAGGGCTCCCGTGTCCCGGACGTCCCCAACCTGGCGCTGGCCGATTACAGTCTCACGTCGCAGGGGAACCTGCAGCGCGTCGACCGGGCGCTCGACTGGGTGCAGCACGTCGGCGAGACGGTCGACGACAAGCTCGCCGCGCCGCTGGAACGCGACTCACTCCCGCTGACCAGGCCGGTCAACCGCACCGTCGATGCCGTCCAGCACGGATTCTGGGAGACGTATCGCTTCGGGCAGCGGGTGGTCATCCATCTCGTCGATGAACGCCTGCTGAACGGCGTTGAGAACGGCACGGACCGCATGCTCAACGCGTTCCGTCGCATCCCCGCCGAAGTAACCATCGATCCGGAGCGCTAGGCGAGCGGCGGGCGTCAGCCGGCGTCAGCCCGCTGCATGGACGGGCAGACCATCGCTCGCCGTCCCCGCTGCGCCGTTTGCGATGGCAGACGGATTCCGTTCTACTGGACGGATGCAGTCCAACTACGACGCGCTCCTGTTCGTTTCCTTCGGCGGCCCCGAAGGCCGCGACGACGTCATCCCGTTCCTCGAGAACGTCCTCCGCGGCCGCAACGTCCCCCGCGAGCGCATGCTGGAGGTGGCCGAACACTATTACCACTTCGGCGGCGTCAGCCCCATTAACCAGCAGACGCGCGACCTGATTGCGGCCGTCGAGCCGGAATTGCGCCGGCATGGCATCACGCTCCCGGTCTACTGGGGGAACCGCAACTGGCGGCCGCTGCTCCCGGACACCCTGCGGCAGATGACGGCCGACGGCGTCCGCCACGCTCTGGCGTTCGTCGTGTCGGCGTACAGCTCGTATTCCGGCTGCCGGCAGTACCGCGAAAACGTCGATGCGGCCCGCGCCGCCGCCAGCGAGAACGCGCCGACCGTCGACAAGCTTCGCGCGTTCTACAACCACCCCGATTTCATTGCGGCCAACGTCGAACAGGTGGCGGCAGCGCTGGCCGAGGTCCCACAGGAACGCCGCGCGGCGGTGCGCATCGCGTTCACGGCCCACAGCATCCCCTCGTCAATGGCCGCCGGCTGCGACTACGTGAAACAGCTCACGGAAACGTGCCGCCTGATCTCGGAAGAGGTCGGCGTGCCGGCCGAGCGCTGGCAGCTCGTGTATCAGAGTCGCAGCGGCCGTCCGCAGGACCCGTGGCTCGAACCCGACATCGTCGATCATCTGCGCTTATTGCACACGCAGGGCGCGACCGACGTCGTCGTCGCCCCGGTCGGTTTCCTCTCCGACCATCTCGAAGTGCTTTACGACCTTGATCACGAGGCGGCGCAGGCCGCTGGAGAGATCGGCCTTAACATGGTTCGCGCGGCCACGGTCGGCACGCATCCCCGGTTCGTGACGATGATCCGCAAGCTCATCCAGGAGCGGCTGGACCCGCCGGCGCAGAAGGAAGCGATCGGCCGCTACGGTCCGAACTGGGACGTCTGTCCGGCGGACTGCTGCCTGCCGCCGCGCCGGCCTTAGCCCCGGGACGCTGCAGACAGCGATAAACCCGGACGATCGCCATGGCCGCCAGCAGGCAGACCGCGGCAATCAGAATGACCTGGTTGACCGGGTTGAACCACATCGGCGTGATTCCGAAAGACCCGCATTTCTCGCCGGAAACACCAGCCCGAAGCGCAAGCGAGGGGACAAACTACGATTGAAGTCCATTCCCTCGTTTGAGCGTCGGGCTCATGTGTACGTCTCGCGATGAACCGACCGCCTCAGGGCAACGTCGGCAGTTTCCACACGAGCACCAGCCACGTCGCCACCGCCACGGGGAGCGCGTAGGCCATGATGCGGCGTTCCTTGCGCTGCTCGACCGTCTCGGGCTTCGACTTCCTGCCCGGCGCGGAGTCCGCGCCTCCGCCGAGAACCGTCTGCGTCGCCTGACGGCCGTTGCCGCGGGCAAAGGCCCACGCGATTGCGCCGATGGTGAAGACCAGGACGAGCGCCGTGCTGACGATGACGACCAGCAGCGTGAGGTGGAATCCGAGCCACACGCTGAGCGCCCCCATCAGTTTCACGTCCCCGCCGCCGCCGCCGCCGGTGATCCACAGGATGAACAGCGTGCCGAAGCCGACCGCGAACCCCAGCCCGGCGTCCGCGAGGCCGGCCCAGTGGTGGAAGACCCCCTGGTAGATCCAGCCCGCAAGGAACACGGGAACGGTGAGCGCGTTGGGGATCCGGCGCTGGCGGATGTCCCACACGGCTGCCGCCGCGGTGAACAGCGACACGACGAGGACCAGGATGATCGAACCGACGCTGAGCTGGGGCATACCGGCGTGAACCCGTGGCTGGAGTATGGGGCCGTGTGCTCCAAGCCTACGCCACGTTTCCGGAATGACCCGTACGTGTTGCCGAAACGGCACAGATTGAGGACGGGTCGCACCGGATGTATGGGTCGGGGGGGCGGAGAGTCGCGGTCGAGGTCTCACGTTGGGACTCGCCGAGCTCGGGCGTCACGGCGCGGCGCCTGCGCGATAGATCGTCAGCGTGGTCCCGTCGTCGCCCGGTTCGCCGCCGACGGCGACCAGGTTGCTGTCGGGCGAGAATGCGATGCTGAACACGCGGCGCGATTGATGCTCCAGCACGAATAACTCCAGGCCGGCCGCCACGCTCCAGAGCCGCACGACGCCGTCGTCTCCAGCGCTGGCCAGCGTTTTGCTGTCGGGAGAGAACGCCAGACTGTTGACGGTTGCCCGATGTCCGATCAGCACTTGGCGCTGTTGTGCTGGCCGAAGCGGGATGAGAGCGATCGTGCGGTCGGCAAGTCCGGCCGCGAGCCACCGCTCATCCGGCGATATTGCACCGGTGAGCAGTTTCCCGCCGCAGTTCAATTCGTGTTCGCGTAAGCCGTGATCAAAGTCCCAGAATGCAACCCGCTCCGGTTCCAGATCGCACAGCGCGAGCGAGCGGCCGTCGGCGAGAGGAGCCAGCAACCGGGCATGGCCGACGCCGGCGCGGGCCGGCCGCACCTCATGCCATTCCCCGGCACGGCACAGCCACAATGAACCCCGTGAGGTCAACGCGGTGAGACGACCGTCATCCAGATACGCCAACAGCGTCGCGCCGCGTTTCCAGTCATAATCCAACTGTGACAAGCCCGACGGTTCAAATGGTGCGAGCCATTGCTGTTCCGCGATCCTCCAGCGCAAGACCTCCCCATTCGCTCCGATGCACGCCAGCTCGCTTCCATCTGGCGAAAAAACCGGGGGCGCGTGAGTCCGAATCGTGATCGGCAATTGTGCCCACTCTTCGGCGCCGGTCGCGGAACCAAGCCAGACTTCCGCCGTGGTCGTCAGCACACCCAGCGTGCGGCTGTCCGGAGCAAACGCGACCTGCCTGACCGGTCGTGAAAAGGTGACCCGGGGCGCCGCCCTCGACGACTCGTTCACATCCCAGACAGAGGCTGTGTAATCGCTGCTGCACGACAGCAATTGCTCCCCGCCCGGTGCAAACCCTGCTCTCCAGACGATCTCACGATGCGCCTGAAAATACGATTGCAGGCGGCCGTCGGGTACCGACCAGACCCGCACGCAGCCGTCGTTGCCGGTACAGGCCAGGCGCGTGCTGTCGCGTGAAAAATCGATTGAACGGACGCCCGCACAGGCCGGCAGCGCACCCACTCGCTCGCCCGAAGCGGGATTCCAGAGACAGACTTTCTCCTGCACCCCTTCCGTGGCGAGGAGTTCGCCATCGTGCGACCAGGCGATGCAGTAGGACCTGGTCCCCGTCTGAAAGTTCGCGCGCGCGGAGCCGCTGTCCCGCTCGCGGACCACGACGTTTCCGTCCTGGTCAACGGACGCCACCTGCCGCCCGTCCGGCGAAAACACCGCCCATTTGGCCGGCACGGAACAGGCGGGATATTCCCGATGCAGCTCGCAGCGCGTCGCGTTCCAGACGCGCACGACGCCGTCCGCCGAAGCGGTGACGAGCCATTGACCATCCGGTGAGAACTCGACTGACAGCGTCTCCACCGGCGGCGCGGGTGCAAGCCGGCGCTGCGTACCATCCGACAGCGTCCAGATTCGGACCGCGCCGCTCTCGCACACCGACGCCAGCCGCGCCCCGTCGGGCGAAAAACAGACGCAGTTCTCGTCATATTTCTCTCCCAGAGGGGACAACTCGCCGGAGCAGTCCAGCACCTGCCGCAGTTCACCCGTGGCGGCGTCCCACAACCTGATCGTTGCGTCGGCGCCACAGGTCGCAACGGTCCGCCCGTCGGGCGAAAAGTCTCCCCCGTAGATGATGTGCTCGTGCCCGGTAAACTGCGCGACCTCGCGCGGCATTGAACGGGCCTGCCGGTCGAGCCAGCGCCACTCGAAGCCCAGCAGCTCCGGCTGCTCCCGAAACTGGTCCAGTAACGCGCGCAGTTCCCGCAATTCGCCCCGCACCAGATGCTGGTGTCCCAATGACATCTGCGACGCGTACAGTCGCCGTCCAAGTTCGCCCGCTTTTTCCTCGGCCCGGATTCGATGCGCTTCCGCGGTGAGGTTGGCCCGGCTCACGAGCCAGTATCCCGTGGCCAATCCAATGAGGGCCGTCAGCGTTAGCACCGCCGCGGCGAGACTCGCCATGGCGCGCACCGGGTGCCTCCGGCACCAGCGTTGCAGCTTTTCCATTCGGCTGGCCTGCCGCGCGCCAATCGTTTCGCCCCTCAGCCAGCGATGCAGGTCGTCCGCCGCGTCCTGAGCTGACGCGTAGCGCCGCGCCGGGTCCTTCTCCAGGCACTTGAGGCAGATCGTCTCCAGATCGCGATCCACGGCCTTGTTGATGCTCGTCAGTGCCATGGGATCATCGGTGCTGACGGCCAGCAGCGTCTGGATCGACGACCCCTCCTGGAAGGGAGGTCGCCCGCACAACAGCGCGTACAGGATCGCCCCCAGTCCATAGACGTCCGTGGCGACAGTGGCCGGCCCCGACCACGGAGAGCCTCCCACCCGTTCCGGGGCGATGTACGCCGGCGTCCCGATCAATTCGCCAGTACGGGTCAGCTCCTGGTCCGCTGCCAGTCGCTTGGCCAGCCCGAAGTCGGCCACGTGCGGCCGCCCCTCGGCATCGAGCAGGATGTTCGACGGTTTGAGGTCGCGGTGCAGGATGCCGCGCTGATGCGCGTGGTGGACGGCCTGCGCCACGGTGGCCACAAGTTCGGCCGCCTGCCGCGGACGGTCGCGGAAGTCGCCGAGACGCGCGGCGAGGCTCCCTCCCTCGTAGAGCTTCATGCTGAAGTAGGGCCGGCCGGCGTGCTCGCCGATCTCATAAATCGGCACGATGCCGGGGTGTTCAAGTTGGGCGACCGCCTCGGCCTCAAATCGCATCCGCTCGACGTCGTGTAGCGACCCGGGACGCCCGCCGCGGAGGACCTTGACCGCCACGAGCCGGTTCAACCCCTTCTGTCGCGCGCGATAGACGATCGCCGTCCCCCCGCAGCCGATCTCCGCCAGCAGTTCGTAGTCCCCCACCCATTGGGGAAAATCCAACGGACGGTATCGGGCAGCGAGGGTCCGGAGCGGTCCGGAGACCCGGTCGACAGCTTTCACGGCCTCGAGATACCCCCGCAGACCGGCGGCCACTTCCGAGTCGGCTGCGACCACGGTCTCCTGGTCCACGTGCCCGCCACGATCGAGCCTCTCGATATATTCCGCGAGTCGCTCGTAGAGGCGCTCATTGGCGTCGTCGCCGTGTCGCGGGGCAACGTCGATCACGTTCTTCTCCAATTCCTTCCCTGGGACCGAACCGCGCAATTCGCCCGTCGCTGGGGAGGACGACCTGTCAGGCGTAGGTTTCGGGCCGTGTGAGCGCACAATCCGGGTTGTGGAACTGAATTCTGCGATTGGACCACTCACCTCAGGCCGGGGCAGGCGGAGCTGCTGCGGCGTCTGGCAATGGATCGGAAGCACCGACGGCCTCCAGCAGGTCGCGCAGCCTGGTCATGCCGCGGTGCAGCAGTCCGGCAACGGCGGGTTTCGTGCGCCCCATTTGAGCGGCCACCTCCGCCAGCGGCACCCCCTGCAGGTGGTGCAGGACGACCGCCGTCTGCTGATCTTGCGGGAGTTGCTCCAGCGCGTTTGACAGGTGAAGCAGTTCCTCATGGCGGCACGCCCGCGTCACTGGCGAGGACTGCTGCGCGGCCAAGTTGCCCCGGACGCAGGTCGAAAGTTCTTCTAGCGAACACTCGAGGGCCGCGTCGTACTTCGCCCGACGCAACCTCCGGATCTCATCGAGCAGGTTACGGGACAGAATTTGCTGGAGCCACGCGAGCAATTCCGCCTCGCCCGTGCCTCGAAAGCCCGCAAGCCCCTGATGCGCCTCCAGCAGCGTCTGCTGCACGACACCCGAAACGTCGAGCTTGCCGTCCAGACGCGGGTCGACGTCGAGGCGCGCCCGCAGCCGCAGGTAGGAGCGGTACTGTTCCAACTGATCGGAGTGCGACAGCGACTGGCTCATTCCTGATTCACGCAGCGGCAGACTCAACATGGTCACGATTGGGAAGTTCATTATTCACGGCTCGGGACCGGATGCAAGTCGTTGGTACGACAGCGAATGGAGATGAGTACCGGTTCCGGAAGGTTCAGCTTGCACAAAATCGATCGTGAATTCCGCGCACGCTTGCCAGGAATCCTTCGCCTCAACTCGATGGATGAGAGGCCGGAATCACGCTGTCTCGCTTGGCGTCGCCCCTTGGGCGAATGCCGTCCCGGAGCCAGCCTCGCGACGGCCGGCCCGAGACACCTGATTGTCACCAAACAGCTTCTGCATCTCTCGAACCCCTGGTCCACCACCATGCAACGATTTCTGACAGCGGCCATGACGATTCAGTCTGGCAGCGTCGCACGTCGAACGTATCTCGATACTGATCCAGAGTTGGGATTCGGATTTGCAATCGTCACCGCCGACGGCGGATCTGGTTCGATCGGCCTCGGTGAATTCTGGACGACCACGACGGGACTGCGGGGGAGCAGCGACGAGGAAAATGTCAAAGCTCACATCTTCGACGTTTCGACGCTCATCACACCCTCGTCAACCGGCACGTTGCTGCTCACGGTTGATGGATCAGGCCTGTTGAATCCCGGCCCCGGCGATCTGTTCGCGCTGGACTTCGCTGAACTCTCAATTGTCGGTTCTCCGGCCGAAGTGCCCGAACCGGGTTCGATGGCGATGTTCGGCCTCGGCGCACTCGGCATGGGATACCTGGCTCGTCGCCGTCGTGCCGTCGCCACACAACAGCCGTACTTCGCAGGAGCATGACCATGTCTTTCCGTTGCTTGCGGAAACAATTCGTCGCTGTTTCGTGTCTGGTCGCGCTGGCGGCTTGGGCCCGCCACGAATCCCCGGCTGCGAAACCCGGTGGCGGCGGCATTTCCCCCGCCCCCGGCACGATTTACTTTCACGAAACCGGCGACGGCCTTTGGAGCATGAACGGGGACGGCAGTGGCAAGACCCCTGTCCCGGTCCGCGGAACGCCCAGCTACCAGATCCACGGCGGCTCTCGATGGTTCCTCCAGTCCTCTTTCGTGGACTTCGTGCTGCGCTTCTACGATGCCGACGGCTACCCCGTGTACTGGTACTTGTATGACATCGTCGCCGTGAACGAAGCGGGTCAGGGCGTCACGCTCGCGACCGTGACCGATTCCGACGTCCCTGGTCCGATCTGGAGCCACGACGACGCCCACATCGCCTTTGTCTCCGCGGAACAACCGGATTACGTCCCCGCCGAAGGCGATCCCTATGTTGGTCCGGGCGGCCTGTACGTCATGGGCATCGACTGGAGCAGTGGCGCGCCCAGCCCCAGCGCATGGGCGCTCGGGGTCGAGTCGCCGTACCTGAACGACCCCTTGTTGAATCAGGACACTCTGACCACTTGGGGATATGTGGGTCTCTATCCGGAGGACTGGTCCCCGGCCGGCGATGAAGTTGTGTATGTGGGTGAGTTCGGCGGCGATGAATACATGAATGCGTACTACGGGCGGTACGTGGCGAGTTTCACCGCGTCAGGGACCGCGACACGGCTGTTGCACGTTCCTGACCTGTCCACCTGGTTCCCGGGGGCGACCGCCGTGTGGTCTCCCGACGGCAGCCGGATCGCCTTCGTGAAGCTCCTGTATGTCTCAGGCTGGGACCTGGGCGAAATCTGGACAGTGCGCCCTGACGGCACAAATGCCGCCGCGCTCACGCACGCCTCGCTGTCGAAGACCACGCACGTCAGCCAGTGGTCTCCCACCTGGTCTCCCGACGGGGCGTTCGTCGCCTATACCGAAGCGGTCGTCAGGAACAGCGGCAGCCAGAGCGGCACGTACAACGTGCTGCGCATCCCGGCCGGCGGCGGCGCGCGAGTGGCGCTGACCAGCGACGGCACCAGCGGTTCACCGCGTTGGCGGCCGTGACGGTCACGCCAGCCCAGCAATCGGCTCACTCGAATAGATATGGTGCGGCCGGTCTGCCTCATCGTGCCACGCCGCCGTGTCGGGAATGCCGAGCGCCTGGTAGATGGTCGCTGCCATGTTCTCGGGCGTCT
>CAZWGW010000073.1:0-15822 GCA_964633565.1 uncultured Planctomycetaceae bacterium | reverse complement strand
GATACCGATGTCACTACCGGACGCCCGCACATGCCCCCGCAGCCCGCCGTCGCGTACGAGAGTTCGCATCCCTTTGAATCCGCGCGGATTCAGGCGGCGGCCGTGTACTGCAGCGACGGCCGCTACGGCGAACAGTTCGACGAATTCCTGCAACAGGGGCTGCGACTCGGGGTCTCGCCTCTGCAACTCGAAACCCAGCAGCGGGAAGACATGCGGAAGGCCGTCCTCCGGGTGCATACGTTTGGTCCGTCGTTGCGAGTTGAAGCGTACATCGCCTTGCGGAACGCGGGGCGCGTCTGGTTTGAGAGGATCGAGATCGGCGTGAGTTGACGCGCGGCGGGTGGATGCGTTTTTCGCGCGAATTCACGGGGCCGGGTCGGTTCGAACGTGCCCGGGCCACGGTGCCTTACTCCCAGGTTCCTGTTGGCGGCGCCTTCCGCGCGGCTTTCCACAGCAGCAGCGCCGTCAGACCGCCGAGGACGACCACTCCAGCGATCGTCAGCGTCCAGAGCAGCGGCTTGTGCTCTTCCGACCAGGGGAGCTTGGGCTTCGTCGGGCCGCGGAAGAACGGGTTGGCCTCACTCGCCGCCAATGTCGCGACCGGGGGCAATGCGTTTGGTTCGATCGTCCCCACGGTGCGGGCGAGGTCGTAGCGCGGGGCCGTGAGCAGATTGTCACCCGCATATACGGCGAGCGACGACCCCTCCGGTGAGAGCCGGGCGCGCTCGCACACCAGCAGACGGTCGATCGCCAGGGCCGTCACGCCGGCGATGTGCAGCGGCTGGTCGTCGCCGTTGTCGATCGTCAGCCGCAGGAATCGGCCGCGCGCTTCGCCGTAAGTTATGCCGTCACCGTAGGCCGGCCGGCGGCCCGGACGGTCGATCCGGTACAGGTCGAACGTGGCGACATGCCGCCAGCGGGTCTCTTTTTCGTCGACCCCCAGCGTATCCGTCTGCTCGAGTTGCACGGTGCGGTGATAGTCACCGGTGAAGTCCACGTCGACGCGGAGGCCGAGCGTCGGCAGCCGGTCGTAGCCGAGGTCGATGAGCACCCGGGTCGTCTTGTGCTCCGCATCCTGCTGGCGCGACAGGACCTCGCCGTGATACTCGCGCCGCGGCACGCGGACCCGCTCACGGTCGGCGACTTTCGCGCCCGTCACCTCGAGCGGTGGCGCCCCGGCATTGTCGATCACGACTTTGTAGAACCGGAACTGGCTCCGCGAGAACTCGATCCGGCCGACGCGCAGCTGGTGCGCGTCGCGCGTCCGGTCCAGCAGATACCCTTCATCGGTGAGCAACGCCCAACTCGCGTCCTCGGCGTCGCGGCGGTCCGCGCCCAGAATACTGACGCTCCGCTCGTAGTTTCGCACCGCGGCAGCGACCTCGACTTCGATTTCCCGAACCGGTTCGGACTCCTCCCCCACGTCGAGCAGAAACTGCGTCCTGCCGCCGACCTGCGAGAGATTGAGCAACGGCACAGTGCGCTGCGTCAGTTCGTCGTGATCGTGCGGCTGGATGAGGACAAACGGGATTTCCAGGTGCCGCTGCGATTCGTTCTCGACGGCGATCACCCGCACGTCGGCGAGGTCATTCCGCGTCAGGCCGTACAGGTCCGGCGGCAGTGTCAGGCCGATCAGGCCGCGGGGGTCGGCGTCCGGGAGAGAATCCGGCACCGCCCAGCGGTGTTGCAGCGTCTCCAGCGGATCGGTTGGATGGCCGTTTTCCTGAGCGAACGCGCGGTCTCCCGCCAGCCCCAGCGTCACGGCGGCCGTCACGATGGCCGCGTTTGTGATCCACGCGCGAATCCGCTCGCGGTAGCGGCGATAGACGAACGAGACGAGCAGCAAGGCGACCCCCAGGGCCGTAAAGGCGACCGTCTTCCAGGCTTTCGAAACGTGCCACACATCGTACGTGAACACCTTGCCCGTGGTGAGCACGAACAGCGAGAGGGCCAGGATACGGATCGTCGCCGAACGGTAGTAAATCCCGGCCACCATCGTCGCGATGGCGTACAGCAACCAGACAATCGTGATCGACAGGGCCGTCTGCTTGTCCCAGCCCTGGACGATCCCCTGCGCGTAGACCTCGGTCGTCAGCATGACCAGCCCGGTCAAGTGTGCGAACAGTCCGAGCAGCGAACTCAGGGACAGAGCGCCGAGAGTGCTCGGCGCCGCGTCTTCCTCTCCCTCACGGCGCGCGCCGCCGGCCGTCATCAGGGCCGCGAATGCGCCGGCGGCAATCGCCGCGAGGAAGCCGATCCCGCGCGGATTGATCAGCGGGTAGCGCCACAAGCCGGCGTCCGCCCCCTGGTACGTGAGGCTGCTCCACTCCGACCGCCAGCCGGCCAGCGTGGCGAGCAGCGAGATCATGAGCAACAGCCCGACCAGTCCGAACACCCCCAGCGACACGCGTTCCAGCCACGCCGGTCCCCACCAGCGGGACAACAGCAGGACCATGACGGCCGTCAATGCGCCCCACACGGCGAACAGACCGAGATAGGTCGGCGCGATCCAGTTGTACCCGTCCCCCAATGCGAACGTCTCGACGATCAGCATCGCCAGCACGGTGATTGGCACGAGCGCGAGGAGCCAGCCGGCGGCCAATGGCGCCGCAGCCAGTGACCCGGACGCTTCAAGCGTCCGGGTCACTTCGCCGGTGAGCGATACTTTCCGACGTCGGTATTCCCACGCGAGGACCGACATCACGATCGCGCTCGCGAGATAGCTCAGCGACCGGCCGTTGAACACGTCCGTCCACGTCGGCTCAGTAATCTCAACCGGCTGCGGCGCGGTCATGCCGTAGGGCATCACGTCGGCCGCCACGGGGTCGACCGTGAAGCGCGTCGTGAACCGGTCGGGATGATCGAACGTCTGCCCGGCGTAGAACATCAGGATGAGCTGCACGACGAACAGCAGCCCGAACCCGGTCCAGCGGAGTTTCGGCTGGCCGAACCGCAGGCCGAGTTCCACCAGCAGCAGGCTCTCCGCGGCCCAGGCAATGGCGATCCAGTGCCCGGTAAGCTGCAGCGGCACAGCCACGGTGAGGAACGATGCCGCGACCCCCGCGAGGCAGACGATCACCATTTTGCCGGCCGGGTTGCGGGCCATCTGCAGGACGGCGAGACCCAGGTACGACCCCGCCAGCCCGACGGCCATCAGGCCGTGCCAGTCTGCGTAGTTCTGCTTCGTCACGGCATACAGCGCGATGAAGTACACGATCGGCGTCGCCAGCATCAGGAAGAAGTCGCCGGGTTTGGCCGGCAGTCGGCGGAGCGCGTTGTGCCACACCCCGAGCAGCGCGAACAGCAGGAAGAAGGCCGTCATCAGGATGATGGTGCTCGTGAGTTTCTCCGGCTCCCAGAAGCGGGAGAACCAGCCGACCCACATGATGAGCGTGAAGCAGAAGGCCGTAATCTGCAGCGGCTGCCACTTGCGGAAGCTGGCGATGCCCAGGACGCCGAGGTCGAGGATGAAGAGGTAGGAGAAGAGTTCCCACTGGCGGTCATGGCCCGTGGATAGCATTAACGGCGTGAGGAACCCGCCGATCAGGCCGAGGATGGCGGTCGGCTGCGAGTTGAAGATCGTCGAGAAGGCCAGCACGGCCGCGGTGACCAGGACCATTCCGGTGAAGGCCAGTCCCTGCGGTATCAGATCGTAGAAGTCAAACGCCGCAAACAGCGAAAAGTAGAGTACGCCAGCCGCCGCTCCGGCCAATGCCTGGCCCAGCCAGCGGTAATCGCGGAGCATGGAGTACGCTGCCCCGGCAAATGCCGCCATTCCCAGGACGAGCCCGATCATGACCCGCCCGTTTTCGTCGATGTAGTCATTCTCGACCGCGTACTTGAAAAACAGTCCGGCCCCGATGATGACGGCCAGCGCGCCCACCCACGTCAGCCAGCGGCCGGCAAGGAGTTCTTCCAGCGAGAATGACTTTGTTTCTGATGCCGCCGTTGCGGGCTCCTCCGCGGCAGCGTTCTCTGGCACGACTGCCGCGGCGGCCATCGGTACTTCGATCGGCTGTCGAGGTCGCGGCGACAGAATGGGACTCGGAATCGGCCGCGGCGGCGCCTCGACGATTTCGATCTCTTCGGGAGCGACCGTTTCCGGCTTTGGTCTGGGCACGGTCGGCGCGGGAGCGGCGGCGAGGCCGCGTTTCACCCGGGCATCCAGGAGTTGCACGTCCTGCTGCAACCGGCTGACCTTCGACCAGAGCACGATCACGAGAATGATCGGCACAAAAAAGATCGCCAGCCCGCAAATCCCCAGCAGCAGGAAGAATGCCTCGTCCATTCATGTGTCCCCAGCGGTGATGCAGCGCCTGTCGGGCGTTCCCCTGAACGAAAACTCTTGGGAGTGAGGCGATTTGCGATGCGGACTATAACGCATTCGTGTTCCAAAAGATCGGCCGGTGAAGTATCGTGACTCGGGCCTGCCGCCGCTCTGTCTGGAGGTCGATCAGTGAACCGAACTGCAACTGCCGCCGCTGGTTGCGCCCTTGTTCGAGACTTGCTCATTGCGACGCTCGCGTGTTTCGTCGGGTTGTCCCCTGTCTGCGGCGCTGAGCCCACGAGCGCCGAGGATTCATCGCCAGAGCATCAGAAAACGCCGCAGAAACTTGTCGCGGCGCTTGACGACAGCGACGTCACGTGGAGTGTCGATGAAATCGGGCGACCGCACGTTTCGCTGCACAACGAAGCGGCGGAGATTGCCAAGCTGAACTCTCCTCTGTTCCAGGAGCTTCTGGCAGCGGCGCGCGATCCGGACCGCTTCATTGCAGCGCTTGTCGTGCTTAACGAAGTGATTGCAAAAGATCACTGGTTTGGCGCGTTTCCCGGAGACGAAGGGTGGGAACTCGACTACCAGGGACTTGAAGTCCACATCAATTTGAAAGACGGTCTACCGGCCCTCGAGTACCCGCGTCGAACGGAACAATTCGAGTCACTTACCTGGGCTTGGGGATTTAACTCGGCGTGGATGTACTACCCCGATGGAGTGGACTCGCGGTCGCTCACGTCGTATTACATCGCCCAACGTCATTCGTCGGACCAACGCGAAAGTCCCGGAACCAGACTTTGCGGCCGCACGCGTGAAGGACTCGAACAACTCAGCAATGCTGATGTAGTCTGGGAAACGGGCGGGTTCATGGGTGGCCGGCCCGTTTTGCGTGGCAAGTCAGCAGATGCCGCCGCCAAGCCGCTCTCGATCGAAGGGTTGCTGGATGCTCTCCGCGACCCGCAGTGCTTCGTCGCGGCACATGTCATTCTGACACGCGAGTTTCAGATCAACCGACGGTGTACCAAATTGAAGCCGGACGGTTATCGCATCCTGTTCAACGGTTTGTATGCGGAATGGACTCACCGCCAGGATGGTGACGAAACTGACACATGGGACGCGACGTATCCCGACATCGAATCCCAACGAAGGCGACTGCTCAAGCAATGGGACGCGACGGCTGTGAAAGTCCCCTGATCGGCGCAGCATGGCGCGGGCAGCTCGTGTTCTCCGCCGTGCGTTACAAACTCGTTACGCGGCGCGGCTCCGCGCCCACCTACAATCTCCCGCAGCGACACCCGTTTCGCCTTTCCGGGAGACCACCGATGCGCCGCACCCGCCCGATCATCCGCACCTCCACATCCCGCGCGCTCGCCGCCGGACTCCTCGTCTGTTTCGGGCTGCTGCGCCAAGTCGCCGCGCAGGATCCCGACGCCGCGATCTCGCAGGAACTCCTCGCCAACCTGCCGGTCACCGACATCACCGTCTTCAAGGACGGCCACGCGTTCGTGCAGCATCAGGGGACGCTCCCCACCGATGCGCAGGGCAACGTGCGGATGGACTACCTCCCCACCCCCGTGATCGGCACGTTCTGGCCGTTCTTGGCGGAGGCGAACGCAAAGCTCACGTCGGTCTCGGCCGAGAAGCATCCGGTCGAAATCAGCCGCACGGCGCTGGCGCTGCGGGAACTGCTGGAGGCCAATATCGGAGCGCGAGTCGTCATCCGAGAGGACCGTGAGAGCTACCCCGGCACGATCGCCGCCATCCCCGCGCGGAGCGCCGAGGAACTCGCGGCAACGTCGAGCCCGGGGACCGCGCCGCAGTTGCCGCAGGCGGGGCAGGTGCTGCTCCTGAAAACCGACGAGGGGACGCGGGTCGTGGCGTTTGACCGTATCCGCGACGTGACGTTCGTCGATGCACCGAACGCGAAGTCGACGAGCCACGAGTTCCGGAACGTGCTCACGCTGCATCTCGACTGGGCGGGGGCGCCGCATGCCGCAAATGCACAGGTCGGCATGACGTATCTACAGCGCGGCATTCGCTGGATTCCACACTACCGCATCACGCTGCTGGACAATGGCCAGGCCCGCGTCGAGCTGCAGGCCACGCTGCTCAACGAGCTGGCCGACCTCAGCGACGTGACGGCCCATCTCGTAATCGGCGTCCCGAGTTTCGACTTCAAGGAGACGCTCGACCCGATCTCGCTCAGCGAGGCGATGGCGCAGCTCTCGCAGTACTTCCGCGAGGGATCGGCGATCGCCAGCAACTTCTCGAACTCGATCATGATCCAGACGCAGTCGTCGCGGATGGGGGACTACCGTGCCGCTCAGCAGGAAGCGCCGGCCGCCGTCGACCTCGGGCCGGAGATCGCGAACGCCGGGCAGAATGAAGAGCTGTTCCTGTTCACGGTCGGTCACATCACGCTCAGGAAAGGGGGCCGCATGGTGCTGCCGGTCGGCGAGTGGATTCTCCCGTATGAGGACGTCTACAAACTGTCGATTCCCGTCGCGCCGCCGGCCGAAGTGCGGCAGCAGTTCAACACGCAGCAGCAGGCCGAACTGGCGCGGCTGCTGCACGCCCCCAAAGTGAAACACGCGGTCCGCCTGCGCAACAACCAGCAGGTGCCGCTGACGACCGCCCCCGCGCTGTTCGTGGCGAAGGACAGGTTGCTGGGGCAGGGGATGATGACCTACACCTCGCCGGGGAGCAGCGTCGATCTGACGGTGACGACGGCGATCAACCTGCCGGTCAAAATGGAAGAGCAGGAGGCCGGCCGGACGTCGAACGCCGCCACGTTCGCCGGCCATCAGTACGACCGGATCGACGTCGCCGGGACAATTTCGGTGACGAACTACCGGAAGGAACCGGCGCAGGTCGAGATCGAACGCTACACGCTCGGCATCGCCGACGAGGCCGGTCAGGACGGCACCATCACGCGGCTCGATGCCCAGCAGGGGGGCTGGTCCGACCTGCCGGCATGGTGGCAGTCGTACAGTTGGCCCGGCTGGTGGCATCACCTCAATTCGATCAGCCGTATCCGCTGGGGGGCGACGATTGCGCCGGGAGAGAAGCTCGAGGTGAGCTACCAATGGCACTACTTCTGGCGGTGGTAGCGACTTACCGGCAGTCGCCGCACCAGCACGGCTGGCACCCCTGATAGCGCTCGGGGTGCGAGTAGTAGCCGCCGGTCGCCACATGTTCGCCGAAGTGGCGGGTCACGGGGTTGCTCTCAAAGATCCGCGTCACGTGGCGGTCGCGGCGCTGATTGCTGATCGGCGTGCTGCGGCCGCACAGATCGACGGCGTCGCCGTAGCGGTCCTCGGTCCACTGCGCCAGGCGCGGCGGCCGGCGCAATGCGGTGTGGCAGCCGGCGCTGGTGATGACCAGCGCCAACAGCGCGGCCGCGACTCCGGCTTTCCGTCGCATCGCACTCCTCCGTGACTTTTCTCAGTACGTCCAGCGTGCCAGACGCGCGTTCCGTTGAGACGCGACTCAGCGTGCTGGTGTCTCTCGTCCTGCATCGGCGCGGCGCGGTCCTGACCTCCACTCCGTTCGGCGCGACCCGCAAGGTTTGCCCCGGTTGCCGCGTTCTCCATCTCGCGGTATCGTGGCATGCCGAATGGTGTTTGGGGCTTGGTGTTTGGTAGTACCAAGCCACCAACCACCAAACCACCAAACGACCCTTCCCCCAATGACCACCCGCATCGGACTCATCGGCGTCGGCTTCATGGGCATGACGCATTTTGAAGGCGCCCGGCAGCTCAAGGGAGGGCGCATCGCCGCGATTGCCACCCGCAGCGAGAAAAAGCTCGTCGGCGACTGGTCCGACATCCAGGGGAACTTCGGTCCCCGCGGGAGCGCGCACGTTGACCTGACGGACGTCACGAAATACCGCGACTACCACGACCTGCTGAAGGACCCCGACATCGACCTTGTCGATATCTGCCTGCCGACCGACCAGCACGAACAGGTGACGCTGGAGGCGCTGGCGGCGGGCAAGCACGTGTTCGTCGAGAAGCCGATCGCCATCGAGCTGACCGCCGCCGACCGCATGGTGGCCGCGGCCAGAAAGGCGCAGCGGCTGCTGATGGTCGGCCACGTGCTGCCGTTCTTCCCCGAGTTCCGCTGGGTGCGGGAGACGATCGCGTCGGGAGCGTACGGCAAGATCCGCTCGGCGTTCTTCCGCCGCGTGATTACGCCGCCGAACTGGTCGAAAGACATGAACGACTTTCGCAAACTCGGCGGCTGGGGGGTCGACCTGCACATCCACGACAACCACTACATCAGCCTCGTGTGCGGCGTGCCGCAGGGGGTCTTTTCGCGCGGCATCCTCGTGGAGCAGCTCGTCAATCACGTCTCGACTCAGTACCTGTACGACGATCCGGAGAAAACGGTCACCTGCATCAGCGGCGGCATCGCGGCCAATGGACTCAAGTTTGCGCACAGTTTCGAGATCATGCTGGAGCGGGCCACGCTCCAGTTTGACGCCGGCACGTACGGCAGCGACTGGGTCGTCAACCGCCCGCTGACGCTGATCACCGACGACGGCGAGGTGACCAGGCCCGACCCCGGCGGCCGACCGGAGTGGTGCGGGGCGTTCACCGACGAATTGCAGGAAGCGGTCAGCGCCGTGCAGAGCGGCCGGGAGCCGCCGACGGTGAACGGCCAGCTTGCACGGGATGCACTGAAATTGTGCGAGGCCGAGGCGGAGAGTATTGCCAGCCGCAAACCAGTGGGAATCAGGTAGAATGGATCCGCTATGAGTCACACCGAACTGCACGAGCGATTTCGTGAAGCGATCCTGAGGATCGCGCGGGAACACGGTGCGACCAATGTGCGCATCTTCGGATCCGTGGCGCGCGGCGAGGCGGGCCCTGAGAGCGACGTCGACTTTCTTGTCGATCTTGAACCCGGTCGCAGCCTGTTTGATCTTGGCGGTCTGCTGATGGACCTGCAGGAACTCCTGGGGTGCCGCGTCGATGTGGCGACGACCGCCGGACTGCGCCCGGCGATTCGCCTGAGCGTGCTGAAAGAAGCAGTGCCGCTATGAGGGACGACCGGCAACGATTACAGGACGTGCTCGAGGCGATTAATCGAATCGAGCAACGAGTCTGCGCCGATCGGACAACGTTCGATGCCGATGAGATGCTCCAGGTCTGGGTTGTGCATCACCTGCAGATCATTGGCGAAGCGACTCGCGGCATCACTGAGCCGACGCGCAGCGCAATTCCTGGCATCCCGTGGAAACAGATCGTCGGCATGCGGCACATCCTCGTACATCACTACTTCGGGATAGACCTTGATGCGGTGTGGTCGGCTGTACGGAACGACCTGCAGCCATTGAAACAGGCGGTGAGCCAGGCTTTGGCTAGTGGCCCGATCACCGGCAATCCGTAGTACGGCGAGGATCGTTGCCGGCGTTCGAAATGTGGCAGATTTCAGCCTCCCAGGCGCTTGCATCGAACCCGATTTCCTGTTCGAACTCCGCGCCTCCGGCGTTTACGATGGTAGCGTGGAGACGACAACCGAATTCGCCACACTGATCGGCAGGGTCCGCGCCGGCGACGAGCAGGCGGCCGCGGAACTCGTGCGCCTGTACGAACCGCACGTCCGCCGCGCCGTGCGCATCCGCTTGAACCAGCCCCGGTTGCGGCAGATCGTCGACTCGCTCGACATCTGTCAGTCGGTGCTGGCCAACTTCTTCGTGCGGACGGCGGCCGGACAGTTCCGGCTGGAGACCCCCCAGCAGCTCATTGCGCTGCTTGTAAAAATGGGTGAGAATCGAGTCCGCGACTGGCAACGGAGGCAGGGGGCGCTCCGTCGCGACCGCCGCCGCGAGGTCCCGCTGGCGGCGCTGCCGGTCGAGCCAGCCTGCCCCCGCAGCCTCGCGACGGCAGCGGGCGATGTCGACCCGGCCCGCGCGCTCGAGCAGGTGCTGGAGTGCCTCACGCCGTCCGAACGCCGGATCGTTGAACGGCGCCGCGCCGGAGACAGTTGGGCGAATATCGCACGGCGCGAGCGGAAGTCCGCCGATGCACTGCGGATGCAGTTGCGTCGGGCCGTCGATCGCGCCCTGCGCGACGTCTCCTTCGCCGAGTAGTGCGATGCACTCCAACCCCGCCCTGCCGCCGTCGCTCCCCCCCACGCCGGGCGAACTGGCGGCGCTGCTCTGCGTCGAACAGCGGCGGGCCTGGTCGGCCGGCCGGCGCGTGCCGGTCGAAACGTATCTTGAGCGGCATCCGCGATTGCGCGCGGACGACGATGCCGTGCTCGACCTCATCTACAACGAGGTCGTGCTCCGCGAAAATGACCCGCGGCCCGCCGCCCGCGCGGAGCTGCTCGAACGGTTCCCCGCCCTGGCCGAGCCGCTGCAGCGGCTGTTCGACGTCCACGAAGCGGTTGCCGCCGCCGACCGCTCCGCGCAGGACACGGACGGCGTCAGCCGGTTGGATCTGCTCGACTCAACGCCGTTTTGCGCGCCGTTCCATGAATCGGAAGAACCGTTCGAACCGGCCAAGACGGCACAGCGGATTGGCGGCTACGACGTGCTGGAAGAGATCGGCCGGGGAGGGATGGGGATCGTCTACAAGGCGCGCCAGCCCGGCACCGGTCGGATCGTCGCCCTGAAAGTGATTCTCACGGGGCGGTTCGCCTCGGAGCATGAAATCGCCCGTTTCCAGACCGAAGCCCAGACGGCCGCCCGGCTCGATCATCCGGGGATCGTCCCGATCTTCGAGGTCGGCCGGTCCGGTGATCTGTACTTTCTGTCGATGGCGTTCGTTGAGGGAGAGACGCTCGGCGCGGCGCTCGCGCGCGGATTGCTCCCTCCGCGACGGGCGGCGGAGGTGCTGCGCGACGTGGCCGACGCGGTCCACGCGGCGCACCGGCAGGGAGTCGTCCACCGCGACCTGAAGCCCCAGAACATCCTCATCGACCCCGCCGGGCAGGTGCGGATCACTGATTTCGGACTGGCGCGCCAGAGTGATCAGCTCTGCACGCTGACGGCGACCGGACAGGTGCTGGGGACGCCGCAGTACATGGCCCCCGAACAGGCCGAGGGGCGCGCGGACGTCGGTCCGGCGGCCGATATCTACGCGCTGGGCGCGACGCTGTACTGCGCGCTGACCGGCCGGCCTCCGTTTGACGGCGCGGTGGCGATCGATGTGCTCAACCGTGTCGTCGGTGAAGAGCCGGTGTCGCCGCGGCTGCTCAACCCGGCCGTCGGCCGTGATCTCGATACGATCTGCCGCAAATGCCTCGAAAAAGAGCCGCACCGCCGCTACGCATCGGCGGCGGACCTGGCGGCGGACCTGCGGCGGCTTCTCTCCGGCGCACCGATCGTCGCCCGACCCATCGGTCGCGTCGGTCGGCTGTGGCGCTGGTGCCGCAGGCAACCGGTGCTGGCCGGAATGACGGCGGCGATCGTGCTGCTGGCAACGTCGCTGCTGGTTGGTTCCGTCGTCGCGACGGTGCGCCTGTCGAGCGAGCACGAACAGACGCTCCAGCACCTGGGCCGGGCGCGGAGCGCCGAGCAACTGGCGAACCGGCGGCTGCTCAGCGCCCTCTTCGCACAGGTGCGTTACAGCCGCGAGAGCGACTGGGCCGGGCATCGCGAGCAGAACCTGCAGGCCGTGCGACAGGCGGCGCCGCTGCTGCGGGAACTGCAGGCCGCTTCTCCCACGCCGCTGGATCTGCGCAACGAGGCAGCAGTGTGCCTGGCGCTGACGGACGTCATGTCGCCGCAACGGATCGAGGTGCCCGACCCGGGCGCGGTCTGCTTCAGCATCGAGGGCACCCGTGCCGCGTGGTGGGACGAAGTGCAGCACGCGGTGATCGTCTGGGACCTGATCTCCGACAGCGATCGGCAGTCGGTCCCGTTCGCCGGCCAATCGCTGTCGGACCTGCGGTTTGGTCCGGGAGCGCGCTGGCTGGCGGCCCGTGGGATGGGTCACCACCGTTCCGTGGTCCTGGTGTGGGATCTGGAGCAGCGGGACCTCGTTCCCCTCGAACTCGCTGTGTCGGACGGAGACGTCGCCGGTTATGACTTCGCTCCGGTGGAGCCGATCCTGGCGCTCGTGACTCAAAGCGGCGCCTTGTCCGTGCATGATGCCGTAACGGGGGAGACGCGCCACACATTCGCGACCGGCGACGCGGCATCGGGCTGCCGATTCAGCCGCGACGCGCGACGCGTCGCCGTCTGGCATGGCCGCGACGTGCACGTCTTCGACGTCGCCGAGGGGCGTCTCATCACGACGTTCCAGCATCAGCCCGGCGTGAGCATCCAGTCGTGCGACTTCACCCCGGACGGGACACACGTCCTCACCGGTTCCTCCAGCCATGAAGGGCTGGTGTGGTGTGTGGGACCCCGATCCGGATCACGTTGCACGCTCAAGGGCCACAAGGGCTGGATCAACAACGTGGCGTTCGCTCCCGACGGGAACGTCGCGATGACCACCTGCCGCCTCGATGAAACGACGCGTCTGTGGGACCCCTGGTCGGGTCGGACGCTGGTGGTGTTCGACGGCTACGGCCGCGGCTTCTCCGCGGATGGACGGACGATTCTCGGCACAAAGGGCTCGGCCCTCGCTGCGTGGGACGTCGTTCCCAACGAGGTCTGCCGCGTGCTGAAAGGTCCGGAGGTGAAGTATCCGGCGCTGCAGGGGGACATCGATCCCGCAGGGCGGTTACTGGCGACGTGCGGCTGGAACGATGTCTCCGTGCGCGACCTCACGACGGGCGAGGTCGTCGTCGAGTTGCCGGTTTCGGAGCCGGTCTGGGTTCATTTCATGCGGGATGGGCGGCTCGTCACGTCGTCGCATGCCGGCTTCCAGGCATGGACGTTGAGCGTTGGCGTTGACGGAACCTGGAGCGCCGGTATGCCCGAGTTCCTCGCGCTTCCCGGCGGCATGGAGTGCGCGCAGTGCATCTCGGGCGATGCCGCTGGTTCTGTGGCGGTCTTTGGCACTTACCGGGGGCGAGTGGCACCGGTGGATGTACTGGCGCGGGACGGCCCGTTGTTCACGCACCCGCGGGCGGACCGCTGCGCCCTCAGCGCCGATGGCCGCTGGCTGGCGACGTTCGGACGACGCGCGAGCAGCGTGCGCGTCTGGAACGCGGCTGACGGCCAGCAGGTGCACACGATCCTGCCTGATCGGGACGACACGATGGCGGCCTTCTCGTCCGACGGCACACGGCTGTTCGCAGGGGCTGCCGGGGACTACGCCGTCTTCGACTGCGGCCGTTGGGAATCGCGGCGCCTCGTTGCTCCGGGCGTCTTGTCTCATCCCTTGCGCAATGCCCGGTTCAGCCCGGACAGCACGTTGCTGGCCGTCGCTGACGATCACCTGCAGATCAAACTGCTCGACGCCGACGACCTGCGCGAGCTGCTCACGCTCCCGGCCGACCACTTCGACACCGCGCTCTGCTTCACACCCGACAGCACGCGGCTGGTCTGCATGGATGAACTCTACGGCGTGCGCGTGTGGGACCTGAGAACGCTGCAATCGCAACTGGATGAACTGGGCGTCGGCTGGAACGACGAGTGAATTCACGGCCGCTGGATCGCGGTTCGTAGTGCCCCGATCTATTGGTACATGGGCGCGAGCCCCATCCTCCTGCCCGACCGCATGATTGTGGTCACTTCGAACTCTCGACGCTCACCGCTTTGACGTCTCGTGCCTTGAACTCCACATGCTGCCGCTGGAATGCCCGAGAAAACGTGTTCGCTCGCTGACTGTCCCGCGTTTTCAGAAGTGACGGGCCTGTCGTGAACCAGTCTGGTTCGCGAGCAGTCGCACGCGTGGCCTGCGACTCAGGGACCATTGACACACCTCAACCGGGAGTCTTTCCATGCGCTATGGACGACGACGTTTACTCCAGACACTCCTCGCCGGCCTGGTCGCCATCGCCGGCGCCGCAACTTCTGCCCTGGCTGATCGCGGCAAGATCGTGGTCGCGAACCGCGGCTCGGGGACGCTCTCGATCATCGACGCACAGAGCGCAGAGTGGATCGCCGACGTGCCGCTCCCGCCCGGCGACAAACCGCCGGAACCGATGTACGTCCTCAACACGCCGTACCGCAACCGCGTCTGGGTCGGCGACCGGGCGAACAACCGCGTCGTCGTGTTCAGCGGCCGGACGTTCGAAGTCGTCGACATCCTGCCGGCCGGGGCCGGGATCTGGCATCAATGGGCCGACGCCTTCGGCAACCGGATGTGGGTCGTCAACGACCTGGACAAAACGGCCACCATCATCGACGCGAACCGCCTGGAGGTCGTCGCCACCGTCCCGATGCCGGCCGACCTGACGGCCCTGGGCGCGAGGCCGCACGACGTCGTCCTCGATCCGCTCGGCCTGTTCGCCTACGTCACGATGCACGCCGTCGATCCGGCGTTCGATGTGATCGTGCAGTTCCATGGCGAGTCACTCGCGGAAGTCAACCGGGCGCTCGTAGGCAAGGACCCGCACGTCGCCTTCAACTGGCGTACCTGGGAACTGTACGCCCCGTGCCAGGGGGCGGGCGCCGTCTTCGTGCTCGACGGCCTGACACTCGATCAGGCAGACGTGATCAACGTCCCCGGTGCGCACGGCGCGATCACGTCGCTCAACGGCCGGCGGTTCTATACGACGAACATCTCGGGGGGCGGCGCGGACGCGGTCTTCTGCATCGACACCCGCACGAACGACGTCCTCGCCGAACCGGCCGACACGGCATACACCGTGCCGCACAACGTCGCCCTCACGCCCAGCGGACGGCTGCTCTACGTCACCCATTCCGGCGCGAATAACAAGGTGTCCGTGTTCCGCGCGCGGCCGGACGGTTCGCTGGAGCCGATCGGCGACGTCACCGTCGGGAGCAATCCGTTCGGCCTGTCGTACGTACAGTGACAAACGTGCGTCCTCCGCCTTGACCGATCCATTCAAACCCGAGGAGCCATCGTACATGCCTGTCTTCAACGACAATTCCGAATCGATCGGCCGCACGCCTCTGGTCCGCATCAACCGGCTGGTCAACGGCTCGGCCGCGACCATCCTGGCGAAGATCGAAGGGCGCAACCCGGCCTACAGCGTCAAATGCCGCATCGGCGCGTCGATGATCTGGGACGCCGAGCGGTCCGGCCGGCTGAAACCGGGGATGCAGGTCGTCGAACCGACGAGCGGCAACACCGGCATCGCGCTGGCCTACGTGTGTGCCGCGCGCGGGTATCCGCTCACGCTCACGATGCCCGAAACGATGTCGGTCGAGCGCCGGATGATGCTCAAGGCGTACGGTGCGAACCTCGTGCTCACGCCGGGTGCAGAAGGGATGAAAGGGGCGATTCGCGCGGCGGAGGAGATCGCCCGGGACCCGGCGTACTTCATGCCGCAGCAATTCAAGAACCCCGCCAACCCCGAGATCCATTTCCGTACGACCGGTCCGGAGATCTGGGAGGACACCGGGGGAAACGTCGACATTCTGATCTCCGGAGTCGGCACCGGTGGGACGATTACCGGCGTATCGCGCTACTTCGAGCAGGAACGAAAGAAACCCCTGTACTCGGTCGCGGTGGAGC
>CAZWGW010000072.1:1947-15833 GCA_964633565.1 uncultured Planctomycetaceae bacterium | reverse complement strand
CTACGGGTCTACTGGTACGGCTTCGACCGCGACTCAAGGGAGTGGCAGCGGCACAAAATCCACGTCGGCGGAACGGTGGGGATGGACCTTGACCCGAAAGTGGTCGACCTGGACGGCGACGGCGATGTGGACGTGCTGTGTCCGTCGCGGGCGGGGTTGCACTGGATAGAGAACCTGCGGATTCAAAAACGCTTGTAGTGACCGCATTCATGCGGTTCGAGAGGGATTGTGGTCACAACTTCCCGCAGTGGCCCCGATAAATCGGGGCACTACGAACCTGAAAAACAGGAGTCGCGCACATGGTTAGACCAGTCGTCGTGTTGATTTCTCTGGCTTCTGCTCTGGCGGCAGTCCGCGACGTCAAATCGGCCGCACCGGAGATGCATGAGCATCACACGCACGTGGCGATCGAGTTCAAGCTGCACTCCGTTCGCGACGGAAACTGGTCCGACCCGAAGACCTGGGACCCGCCGGTTGTGCCGGGGGCCGGCGACCGGGTGCTCGTCAGCCGCGGCACGCGCGTGGTGTATGACGTCGCCAGCGACGACGTGATCCGCCTCGTGCAGGTCGTCGGCACGCTGACGTTCGACCGCGACCGCGACACGCTGCTGAACGTGGCCGTCCTGAAGGTGCAGAACAGCGACACCTGCTCGGAAGACGGCTTTGCGTGCGATTTTGAAGGAGTGAACGACGCCGGCGAGCCGCAGGCGGGTCCGGACGGCCAATTGCCGACGCTCGAAATCGGTTCGGCTGAATCGCCGATCCCCGCGGAGCATACGGCCCGCATCCGGCTGCATTACATCGAGGGTCTGGACAAGAACGACGCGCCGGCGCTCGTCTGCTGCTCGGCCCGCATGGAATTGCACGGCGCGCCGCTCAACCGGACGTGGGTCAAGCTCGGCCAGCCGGCCAGCGCGGGGGACAAAACGATCCAACTGCTGGAGCCGGTGACCGGCTGGAAGGTCGGCGACGACGTCATCGTCACCGGTTCGAAGCGGTTTGAACGCGGGCGGACATTTCGCAATCACCCCGACGACGTTTCGACTGAGGAGCGTAAGATCGCCGCGATCGACGGCACGACACTGACGCTCGACAAACCACTGGTGCACGAGCATGAGGGGAGCGGCGAGTTCCGGTGCGAGGTGGCCAACCTGTCGCGGAACGTGATTGTCGAATCGGCCGATCCGGAAGGCATCCGCGGCCACTCGCTGTATCACCAGTTCAGCCGCGGCGGGATGAGCTATGCCCGGTTCGCGCACCTTGGGAAGGAGGGGGTGCTGGGGCGGTATTCGATTCACTTCCATCTGTGTGGCGACTCGATGCGCGGCAGCAGCCTGCAGGGGCTGGCGATTGTCGATTCGCATAATCGGTGGATCACGATTCACGGGACCGAGTATCTCGTCGTGCGTGATTGCGTTGGATATCAGAGTGTCGGCCACGGGTTCTTCCTCGAGGACGGCACCGAGGTCAACAACCTGCTCGATCACAATCTGGGCGTGCAGGCGTACCGTGCGAAGAGGCTGCCGGAGCAGGTGCTGTCGTTCGATCCGAACGACGGGGCCGCGTACTGGTGGGCGAACGGCCGGAATACGCTCGTCCGCAACGTCTCGTGCGAGAACGACGAATACGGTTTCCGGTACGACCTGCAGAAGCGGAGCAACTTCAATCCGGTGCTGCCGGTGACGATGCCGGACGGGTCGACGCAGAATGTCGACGTGCGGACGATCCCGGTCTGGAACTTCTCCGGGAATGAAGCACACACGGAAGGGGTCTACGGCGTGCTGATTGCCGCCAACGGCAATGATCAGCCGGACACGACGATCGACGACGAGCGGATGCTGCGCGAGATCCGCCGCGTCGACTGGACCGGGCCGGATGCGCAGCACCCGCACGTGGTCCGTGACTTCAAGACGTGGCAGGTGCACTACGCCGTGCGGCCGCACAGCCCCAACATGCTGCTGGAGAATGTGCGGATCGACCGGGCGGTGTACGGCATTTACCGGCCGGCGTTCGAGAACCAGGTGTACAGGAACCTCGTGATGACGCGGACGTCGTCGGAGCCGTTCAATCGGGGGATGGACGACGCCAGCGCGCAGACCGGGCGGATCACGGTGGACGGCCTGACGTTCGGAGACTTCAACAAATATGGGCTGGCGCTCATTCAGATGAGCGACAACAACCTGAGCGGCGACGCGGAGAGTCACTTCCGCAATGTGACGCTCAAAGACGTGCAACGCGCGCTGGTCGACCGCGGCGGCGGGGCGAAGGCCGACCCGGTGACGGCGAAGGGGGTGCCGGTGTATCTGCACGACTGGTTCGGGCCGGGGCGGACTGCGAAGGTCGTGGCGACGAATGCACCGGACAGGGACGCCGACGGGTTGCGCTACGGGCCGCTGCTGTCGGTGACGGGGGAGGAATCGGTTGCGGCAGAAGTGTCGGGGGTCGAGTTCCCGGAATTGCTGCACCCGGTGGACGACCTGCCGCCGGCGACGATCATTCTGTCGGTGCAGCGCGACGGCGAGGAGTATGTGGTGCGGGGGGTGTCGCACGACAACGGCGAGATTGCCCGGGTGAAGGTGAACGACCGGGAGGCCGAGATTGTGACGGCGGAGTACGGGGTGGCGGACTGGACGGCGCGCGTGGGGGCAGGGGACGGAAGTGTCACGGCGTTTGCGGAGGACGACGCCGGAAACACCGAGCGATTGCCGCATCGCAGGAACTCTACCGACGTTCCCCAGGGCAAAGACTGACTTTGCCCTGGAAGATTCTGCATCCCGGACGACAGAAAGTGGGCGCGCATGGTGCCACTCCCCAAACCCCTGGAACTTCATGTCTGTGAACTCGTGATTGAGGATGCGCATACGCACAACCTCACACTCGTCTCAATGTTCACCGACCGGATCTGCGAGCAGTTTCCCAGCGATCCTGTTTCGTTTTCGGTGTTTTGCCCTCTGACGGACGGCAGCGGGAGAGGTACAATGACGGTGGAGGTCGCGCAGTGGGGGGCCCGTGCGGTGCCGTTTCGGAGGGACTATCCGATCGAATTCCACGATCGCGGGCAGATTGTGAACGTGCATGTTCGGTTGAACGGCCTGCGCTTCCCCCGCCCTGATGACTACACGGTGACGATCTTCATCGATCGAGAACTTGTTGCGATGAGGACATTCAGGGTTCGCGCCAGGGAGACCTAGCATGTCATGCACCACGTCCCAAGCCATCAATCTCACGTTTGAGGCCACCTGTGATGGCACGTGGGCGCCCATTGAGCCTGATACACCGTCATTCCGCTGGATGACGGAGTTCTCTCTGCGCCACAAAGACTCGGATGACCCCGATTACCGTCGCGCGGCGCGATCATGTCTCACGACCGGTTACCTGCGTGAAATCGCCTGCGAACTCAAGCGCGAGCCGCCGGCACAGTGTGGCGTAGCTCTGGAGCAGGCGGTTACAGAACTGGAGCAGTTTGAAGGGCGCATTCTCAATCTGGAAGAATTCGGACAAGTCACGGGATTGCTGCTTCGCGCCCGCGGTGAGGGAAATGGCCGCGACGTCACCAATCTTCTGAGCAGTCTAATGTCCGGTCCCCGTCCGGTGGGCGAATTCGTCATCCGTGAACTGCGCGCACAATTCCCGCAATTCATGGGCACGATGATCGGCCAGAAGCTGGCGATGATCGCCGAATTCGTGGAGGAACGGCCGGACGAGCGGGCCGACGCGGCGCACGGACCAGCAGCATGAGTACCGCGCGGGATATCACAGAATTCCGGTGATGCACTCTCCCGGGCAAATCACCTGCGGCCTCCCCGCGGCGTCGGCGAGGGCCAGGTGCGGCGGGATGCCCAGCAGGTGATGGACTGTCGCCATCAGATCGACCGGCTGCACGGGGTTCGACGCGGGATACGCGGCGTGCCGGTCGGAACTGCCGTAGACGATGCCCCCCTGCACTCCGCCGCCGGCCAGGACCGTGGTGAAACAGTTGGGCCAGTGATCGCGGCCGTCGCGCCCGGCGCCGGCGTCGCTGTTGCGCTGGCCGATTTTGGGTGTGCGGCCGAATTCGCCCGTCCAGATCACGAGCGTTTCGTCGAGCAGGCCCCGTTCGGAAAGGTCGTCGAGCAGCGTGGTGAAGGCGACGTCCGCGACGGGCATCAGGCGGGTCCTCAGGTCGATGAAGTTCTTGCTGTGAGTGTCCCAGTAGACGCTGACGTTCTTGATGCCGTCGTTCGGCCAGAAGACGGTCACCAGCGGCACGCCCCGTTCGATCAGGCGGCGGGCCTGCAGGACCGACTGGCCGTGCGGGTTGCGGCCGTAACGGTCGCGGACGTCGTCCGGCTCGCGGCTGACGTCGAAGGCGTCTGCGCCGACGGCCGAGTTCAGGAGGTCGAAGGCGCGCTGATAGTGGCGGTCCATGACGACCGCCGGCGCGGTCGCACCGACCGGGAGTTGTGACTCCAGCGCGGTCAGCAGTGACTTGCGTTCGTCAAGACGGCCGGCGGGAACATCGGCCGGGAGTTCGAAGTCGCCGACACGATAGTCCGGTCTGCTCGGGTCGGCATCGATCGTCAGCGGGTCGTAGGCGGCGCCGAGCCAGCCGGCAAACTGGCCGTGGCTCTCTTCGACAAACCGCGGGACATCGTTTTCCAGCTTGGGCCGCATGGAGACGAATGGCGGCAGCGGATCCCGACCGCGGCCGAGTTTCGAGAGCACCGAGCCGAGGTGCGGCCAGTCCTTGCGGAGATCGCTGCCCGGCGGGGGGGGGCTGGCCGGTGAGCAGGAAGTGCGTGGAGGTGGTGTGGTCGACATTGCCGTGCGTCATCGAGCGGATGATCGCCAGCCGGTCGGTCCGCGTCGCCAGGAGCGGGAAGTGTTCGCAGATGTCGATCCCCGGCACGCGGGTCGCAATCGGCCGGAACTCGCCGCGGACTTCCGCCGGCGCTGCGGGTTTGAGGTCCCATGTGTCCTGATGGGCCGGTCCGCCCCACATGAACAGCAGAATGCACGATTTGGCGCGGCCGAAGGTCGGACCGTGATCGATCTCTCCCGCCGACGCGCGCTGCCGCAGCAATTGCGGCAGCGACAGCCCCAGCAGGCCGAGGCTGCCGGCCTGGAGCAGGTCACGTCGGGGAAGGATGGACCGGGTATGCATACGTCGAACACGCGGGATCTCGTCGCCATTGATTCTGGCGGAGCAGGCGGGGCGGGTCAACGCGCCTTCCACAGCCCGGATATCCGGACCGCAGCACGCTGTACACCGCGACACCGACGCCGATCAAGGGGGCCGTGTACAGCAGGGGATGGACCATGCACCCCAGGCATCCCGTCACGAGCGTGACTCCGGCGCCGAGCACCGTGGCACGGGCAGCGACCCGCTTCGATCGGCCGGTCGCCCAGGTGACGATCACGGCTGCGATCAAAGGCGGACCGATCCAGATGGCCAGAAGTTTGAGCGTCGACTCCCAATTCGGCTGGGCATTGAATGACGCCAGCAGCAAGTCACTCTGGAGCGAGGTCATGAACGACTCCGACCATACCGGCCCGGTCGCACGTTACTCCGCTGGAGGAGGCGCCAATTGCCCGACAACGCCGTCGAGAAATGTCGCCAGTTTCTGCGCTGCATCGGCGGCCTGCTGGTGCAGCCGCCACATGTCCTTGGCGCTGGAGAACCGTTTCCAGAGCGCTCCGGCGACGGCTCCCGCGCGGATCGAGCCAGTGGAGCCAAAGACCGACAGCACTTCCGGCGGCAGGTCGGCCGACATGTCGTCGCTGATGACCCGCACGGCCATGAACTTCACTTTCCGGTCGCGGCAGATCTGGGCGACGGCGAGGCTTTCCAGGTCGACGGCCAGTCCACCCGTCCGTTCGGCGAGCGACTCCTTGTCTGCAACGGTGCGGACAATACCGTCGGCCGTGACAATCCGCCCGACGTACAAGCCGCGCGACGGGTCTTCAGCCATCCGCAGGTCGATGTCAAGTTCGTGCCCGTGCGTGTCGACGATCGCGTTGGCCATGACGATGTCGCCGACCTTCATTTCGCGCTGCAGTGCGCCGGAAAAGCCGACGGAAAGCACCCAGGGGGGCGTGTGGGCATCGATGAGCGCGTGTGTTGCATCACGGGTGCGGGCGAAGCCGGCGCCGGCCTCGACGATTGCCACTCGAACGTTATCGTACTTGCCGCCGCGGAACGTGAACTTGCCGCCCGTGTACTTTTTGACGCGGTCGCAGCGCTCGAGAAACGCGCCCAACTCCAGGTGCAAAGCGCACACGATGCCGATGTCGGCGTGGGCGGTGTCCTGGGGTTGGGGGTCGGCGGACATCAGTTGGGGATGAGGAGATGAGGGGTGATGGGATGAGGGGAGCCTATGCTTCGGCCAGGTTCGCGCACACAGAGCGCGAGGAACGGCGAATCTGGTCCGTCAACGAATAGCGCTCTTCGGGTGGGAAGCGTTTTGACAATTGGAAGACCTGCATCGAAAGGTCAAACGCCGTCTGGAAAACCTTCAGGTCCGTATGCCGCTTGATCAACGATGAATCTGGGGGCCGATTGCCGTTGGACTTCTTCATGGCGTTTCCCCTGCAATTGTCGATCCCCTCATCTCCTTATCGCCTCACCTCCTCATCCCTCGCAAATGCACAATCGACTGCTCACGTGTGTTCTCGCTCAAACTCCCGCATCGCGTCGACGAGCGCTTCCACTCCCTCTGCCGGAAACGCGTTGTAGACGCTCGCCCGCATCCCCCCGACGCTGCGGTGCCCCTTGAGACCGTCGAGGCGGCGCTCTTTCGCGAAGGCGATGAACTTCGCGTCGAGGTCGGAGTTTCCCGTCACAAACGTCACGTTCATCAGCGACCGGCTGTCGCGCTCGGCCGTGCCGCGGAACAGCTTGCTCCGGTCGAGGTAGTCGTACAGCGGCGCGGCCTTCATCTCGTTGCGCCGGGCCATCTCGCGCAGCCCCCCCTGTCCCAGCAGCCATTTGAAAACGAGGCCCATCACATAGATGCCAAACGAGCACGGCGTGTTGTAACAGGAGTCGTTCTCGGAATGCGTGCGGTACTGCAGCATCTCCGGGATGTTGAGCGCCCCGGCCGCAATCAGGTCATCGCGGATGATGACCAGCGTGACGCCGGCCGGACCGAGGTTCTTTTGCGCGCCGCCATAAACCAGGGCGTACTTCGTGACGTCGATCGGCCGGCTGAAGATGTCGCTGCTGGCGTCGCAAATCAGCCACGCATCGCCGGGGACGTCCGGCTCCGTCGTCCACTGCGTGCCGAAAATCGTGTTGTTCGACGTGAAGTGCACGTACCGCGGGCGCGTGCTGTAGTCGACGTCGCGCGGGATGTAGTTGAAGTTGCGGTCCGCGCTCGTCGCGGCCGCATGCACGCGGCCGAAGCGTTCGGCCTGCTCGGCCGCCTTCTGCGACCACGAGCCGGTAATCACGTAGTCGGCCGTGTCCCCGCGCGTGAGGAAGTTCATCGGCACCTGGAAGAACTGCGTCGACGCCCCCCCCTGCAGGAACAGCACTCGGTAGTTGTCGGGGATGCCGGCGAGTTTGCGGCAGTGGTCCTCCGCCTGGGCCAGCACGGAGATGAACGCCGCTCCGCGGTGCGAGTGCTCCAGGATGCCGATGCCGGTCTTGCCCAGGGAGAGCAGGTTGTCGCGGGCCTCCTCGAGGACCGGTTCGGGGAGGACGGCGGGGCCGGGGGAGAAGTTGAAAATGCGCTCGATCATGACACAGGTCCGGAAACAGGAACGTCCGCGCGTCTGTCCGCGGGCTGCCGACTCTATAGCGGCTGCTTTCCGGACGCGTCAATGCCGGGGGATGTTCGCTGCAAGGGAGGTAGCAGGGATTTCCAATCCGCCTGTTTGATGCGTGATGCGCTTGGACGGATTGGAAATCCGCCCTACGGTCGTACGGTCACGCCCCCCTTGTATCCCCCCACCCCCCCGATATGATGCAGGAAGCCCACCGTTTTGCCGCTTCAACCCGCGTTGTGCCCGCATGCCCCCCGAACGAGTCACGTCCGGTCCCCGTCCGCAGTCGTTTCAGCCGCCGCAGGGAGAGTTGTCGCTCCTCGCCGGCTCGGCCAACCCGCAGCTCGCGCGGCGGATCGCCGAGGCGCTGGGCGTGCGGCTGACCCCGTGCGAGGCCCACTACTTCAGCGAGGGGAACGTCTTCGTCCGCATCCTGGAGAACGTGCGCGGGCGGGACTGCTACATCATTCAGGGGAACCACAACCCGGTCAACGACAACTTCATGGAGCTGCTGTTCTGGATCGACGCGCTCAAGCGGGCCAGCGCCCAGCACGTGACGGCGGTCATCCCGTTCTTCAGCTACGCCAAGGGGGACAAGAAGGACGAGCCGCGCGTGTCGATCCGCGCCCGCGTATGTGCCGATGCGATCGAGGCGGCCGGCGCCGACCGCGTGCTGACAATGGACCTGCACTCGCCGCAGATCCAGGGGTTCTTCCACATCCCGGTCGACCACCTCTACGCACGGTATGTGCTGTGCGATCACGTGAAATCGTTCGGCGTCACCAACCTTGTCGTGTGCAGCCCGGACGTCGGCTTCGCCAAGGGGGCCTCGGCTTACGCCAACTATCTGCACGTGCCGGTGGTCATCGGCAACAAGACCCGTCGGGACCACAGCGAGCAGGCGGAGGTGCTGGAAGTGATCGGGCACGTGGAAGGGAAGAACGTGTTCATCGTCGACGACTTCACGATCTCGGGCGGCACGCTGGTGACGATGGCGGAAGTGCTCAAGGCCCGCGGCGCGAAGGACATTTACGCCGCGGTCTCGCACGGCGTGCTGTCGCGCGGAGCTGCAGACCGGATTGCGGGGAGCCCGATCAAGCGACTGTTCATCAGCGACACGATTGAACCGCAGCAGGACCCACTGCCGCCGAACATTGAGATCGTCTCGGTGGCGCGGCTGTTCGCGGAGGCGATCCAGTCGATCCACGACCGGACGAGCGTGAGCATGCTGTTCCCGGACCCGCCGCTGGAGTGTATTGCGCCGAGCGACTGAGACGCCGTTCCGTGCCACGGAAAACCACGATACGATGATCCGGCGGGCCTGCTGTTGTCGAGGCATTCATGGCGAGCGTCCTTTCTGAACCGACGAGTGGTGAAACGTTTGCCGATTTGTGGGAGCGGCTCGGGAAAGTGCCGCTGGACCGGATCCTCATGCACCCCGCGCCGGGGACGGCAACGCCGGCGGACGTGCTGCGCCTGGCGGATGCCGCTGAGAAGCGCCTCTGTGAACTGGTCGATGGCGTACTGGTGGAGAAAGCGATGGGGCAACGCGAATCGCGGCTGGCGTTCTGGCTGGGCCACAAGATCGCAAACTACCTCGACGAACATGACCGGGGGATTGCGTTCGGAGCCGATGGACCCAGCCAGTTGAGCGATATCCAGGTTCGGTTTCCGGACCTCACTTTCATCGCGTACGACCGAATCCCGGCGGGCGCCGACCCGGACACGCCGATGCCGGATTGGGTCCCCAACCTCGCGATCGAGGTCATCAGCCCCGGCAATACGAAGGGCGAGATGCTGCGCAAGTTGAAGGACTTCTTTGCCGCCGGCGTGGAACTCGTGTGGTACATCGATCCGGCGAAACGCACCGTCCGGGTCTACACCAGCGTCGATGACTGTACGATCCTCAGGAACGGGGACACGCTGGACGGCGGCGACGTACTCCCCGGGTTCCGCGTCTCGATCCGCGAGTTGTTTGAGAAAGCGCGCAAGATCCGGCCACGGAGGAAATAGGGATCGTCTGGCCACAGCCCGACGTGGCCGTGATCCTTCAGGATTCGCGCCGCTTCACGTATCTTGTGGCCAGTCGCGCTTGGAAGTTTCCCGCCATTCTGAGTCCTGGGTAAGTCGCATGACACGTGCCACCTGTTTGCTGCTGCTGACACTCGCCGCACCACTCACGGCTCGCGCGGGCGACTGGACCCAGTGGCGCGGGCCCCTGCAGACCGGCGTCGTCCCCGGCACCGGCTATCCCGTCGAATGGGGGGAGGACAAGAACATCGTCTGGAAGGTCAAACTCCCCGGCTGGGGGACGTCGACGCCGGCCATCCTCGGTGAGCGGATTTTCGTCACGAGCGAGGAGGAGGGGAACAACGCCCTGTTCTGCCTCGACCTGGCGGGGCAGCAGGTCTGGAAAGGGACGTTTGGAAAATACGCCGGCAACAGGAACCGTAAGGCGAGCGGCGCGAACCCCTCCCCGATCACCGACGGCACGCACGTCTACGTTTACTACCGCAGCGGCGACCTCGCCTGCGTCGACCTCGCCGGCAAGACCGTCTGGCACGTCAACCTGCAGGAGGAATACGGCCGGGACCGGCTCAACTGGGACCTCGGCACTTCCCCCGTGCTGACGAATGACTTCGTCGTCGTCGCCGTCATGCACCAGGGGCCGTCGTACCTCGTGGCGCTGAACAAGACGACCGGCGAGGTCATGTGGAAGCAGGACCGTGACCTGGGAGCGCCGCGCGAATCGCGCGACAGCTACACCACGCCGATTGTCCTTCAGGAAGGCGGCCGCGAGACGCTTGTTGTGCTGGGAGCAGACCACGTCACGATCCACGACGCGGCGGACGGCAAGGAATTCGCCCGAGTCGGCGGACTGAATCCGGGCAATGAAGGGAACTTCCGCCAGATCGCTTCGCCCGTCGTCGCCGACGGCATCGTCGTCGCCCCCTACGCCCGCGGGCGGACGCTGACGGCGATCCGCCTGGGGGGCACTGGGGACGTGACGAAGTCGCACGTCGCCTGGTCGCAGAGCGGTCCTTATCCAGACGTGCCGACGCCGGCCGCGCTCGACGGCCGCGTGTACCTGTGCGGCGACCGGGGCGAAGTCACGTGCCTCGACATGAAGACCGGCGACCAGTTCTGGACCGAGCGCCTGCCGCGCGGCGACGCCGTGTTCAGCGCCTCGCCGGTCATCGCCGACGGCAAGCTGTATGCGACGAACGAGAACGGGACGACGTTCGTGCTGCAGTTGGGGGACAAACCCACGCTGCGCGCAACCAACCAGTTGCGGGAGAACACCTACGCGACGCCGGCGTTTGTGGACGGGCGGGTTTACCTGCGGACGGCCGAGTACCTGTTCTGCATCGGAGAAAAGTGAGCAGGAAATCGAAGCCGACAGGCGCCTCCGCCACGCAGATATGACAACCCCGGTCAACACATTCCGATTACTGATTCTGTCTGGCGTTGCCGTGCTGTTCGCCTCGGCAACACGCGGCGAGGAGTGGCCGGCGTTTCGCGGGCCGACGGGGCTGGGCTATTCGCAAGAGAGCGACCTGCCGGTCACGTGGGGCGGGGACACAGCGCAGAACGTATTGTGGACCGCGCCGCTGACGGGCGAGGGGCACGCCAGCCCGATCGTCTGGGGGGACCGTCTGTTTGTCTGCACGGCGCGGTGGGACGAATCGGTTCTGGACCGCACGACGGTGATTCCCGAACATCACGTGCTGTGTTACCGCACGTCGGACGGCGAACAACTGTGGGACTCGCTCGTCGAACCCGGACCGTGGCTGCGAAATGATTTCCGCAGCGGTCCCGGCGGCGGTTACGCCGCACCGACGCCGGCGACGGACGGGAAGCTGGTCTACGTCGTGTTTGGTTCGGCGGTGATCGCGGCGATGGAATTTGACGGGGACATCGTCTGGTGGCACAAGATCGAGCCGCACACGTTCGACGTCACGATCGGCAGCAGTCCGGTGCTGTTTCAGGACACCGTGCTGATGCTGTGCGCGATGGCGAACAAAAGCGATTCGCGAATCATTGCGTACAACAAGTCCGACGGATCGGTGAAGTGGGAAACCCCGTTGCCGCACACCGGTTTTGCCCACAGCACGCCCATCCTGATTGACGTCGCCGGCAAACCGCAACTGGTGGTCGTCGCCTCGGGCATTGGAGAGACCGACGAGGGAGTGCAGAGTTTTGATCCGACCGACGGACGGCGCTTGTGGTGGTGCCGCGGCGGCGGCGATGCAGCCTCGGCGGCATTCGGTGCAGGCATTGTCTATTGCGACAGCGGACGCGGGGGGCCGGGGATTGCGATCGATCCAACCGGCTCGGGCGACGTCACCAAAACGCATATTCGCTGGCGGATCGACCAGGTGCCCGAAGGGATCGGCTCGCCGATCATCGTCGGCGATCTGGTGTACCGGCTGCACAATCCCAACGTGCTCAAGTGCTGGCGGGCCGCAGACGGCCAGCAGGTGTACGTCCAGCGGCTGGAGCGGCTCACAAGCACCTGGGCCAGCCCGATCGCGGGCGCTGACGGACGGTTGTATTTCGCGACGGCCGGCGTGAGCTACGTCGTGCAGGCGGGAGAGGAGTTCAAGGTGCTGGCCGTCAACGATCTGGGCGACGCGAACCATGCGTCGCCGGCGGTGGCGGGCGGGCGGCTGTTTCTGGTGGGGACCCGCAACGTGTATTGCGTCGGGGCGAAGTGACGACTTGCGCTGCACGCGTCCGATGTCGTTGATTTCGTCGGTCCGGCCCTGCACAATCTCTCTTTCCCGCACCATCTTCCTGAACTCATTGAGAGCCGCCATGCTGAGATCCAGCTTCCGTTCGCTGTGCCCCTGCTGTTTCTGGTCGATCGTGCTCGTCGGCCTGGCGGCCAGTCCCGCGGTTTCGGCCGAAGAGTATTCGGAGGACCCCGGCACCGAAGGGAACGGCGACGTCGTCATCGGACCCGATTACGCAATCGATCCCGACCTCACAGACCGCGGCAATCCCAAGGGGAAACAGTTCGAGTTCTCGATGAAGCTGGCGGACAGCAGCATCTTTCCGGGCGATGATTCCACGCTCGATCGTCGGAAGGAAGTCCGAAAGGAGCGAAAGATCTTTGTCTATGTCCCGGCTGCCTACAAAGACGGGACCAAAGCGCCGATTCTGGTGACGCTGGACGGGCCGAACCGCCTGGACCTGGTCCGCCACGCGCTGGACAATCTGACAATTGCCGACGATCCCAATCGCAGGCTGCCTGCGTTCATCACGATTGCCGTGGAAAACGGCGGTAATGACGGCAAAGGCAGCGAGCGCGGCCTCGAATACGACACGATGTCCGACCGTTTCGCCCGCTTCATCAACGACGAGGTCCTGCCGGCCGTCCTGAACAACCCCGGGATCAAGGCGGCGTATCCGCATATCGCCTTCACCGAGAACCCCTGGGGCAAGGCCGTGATGGGCTGCAGTTCAGGCGGCGCGGCGGCGCTGACGATGGGCTGGTTCCGTCCGGACCTGTTCCGCCGGCTGATTACGTACTCCGGGACATTCGTCGATCAGCAGGACGACGATGCGCCGGAAGAGGCCGACTATCCGCTCGGCGCGTGGGAATACCACTCCGGGATGAAACTGATCGAGACCGCGGACAAGAAGCCGCTGCGGATCTTTACGCACGTCGCCGAGAATGATCTCCGTCCGAATGACCCGGAAGAGACGTATCACAACTGGGTCATGGCCAATCAGCGAACGGCCGCGGCGCTCAAGGCTCGCGGATATGACTACCGTTATGTCTTCAGCCGCGCCTCGCAGCACTGCGACGGCAGGGTGTTTGAGCAGACACTGGCGGACACGCTGGTGTGGATGTGGCGCGGATATCACGGGGAGTAGTCGCTACGTCGCGGGAGACGCAGGGCGGTGACCATCATTGCGTCGCGCTTGCAGAAGTCTCTTCAATTGGGTGATCAGTGCGCGGTACGGTTGAGGTTCCTCGACCAGCGATACGTCTGGCACAAAACCCACGCGATTCAGCAGAGTGCGTGCTCGCCAGGCCGTGGCCAGCGCCGCAGTGCCGGCAGCAGCGAAGGTGCCACCAATGATTGCAAGCCAGTACCGTTCCGGAGTTGGCATCGCGGAGACTCCCACCA
>CAZWGW010000072.1:0-1937 GCA_964633565.1 uncultured Planctomycetaceae bacterium | reverse complement strand
TGCCGGCAGAACGAGAAAGCATCCGTAGGCAAGCTTGAATATCAGTTCCGCCCGCGTCGGGATCGCGATCGGCAGAGAGAACGTGCCCAACCCCCACAGGCTCAGGGCGGACCGCAAGATTCGCAACGAATTCCACGCAGTGAGGAGGGCGAGGAGTGCCGCAGAGCCAGCAATGAACCAGACATTGTTCCCGGCATGTTGCACTTCGCGCGGCGAGAAGATTTGATCGATTCGCGACAGAATTCCAGCCGTCAGTGCCACAATTGCGGCCGCCATCGCAATCCAGTGCATTGCCACGAGCGACCGATACGCCGTTGCACAGGCGAGCAACTGCCGCTCATCACGGGTCAGCGGCGATACAGGCTGACTTGATGCGTCAGGGGACATGCTGCCCTGCCAATCAACACGATTGTACACACCCGAAAATCGAATCGGTTCCGGCAGGCGGGAGCCTGCCCTACGTGCCGCGTTCGCGCGTCTCACGGCGCTCCGGCCGATACCCCCGGCCCGGCCGGTGCCGTGACTGCTTGCGTTTCGACTTCACCGGTTTGCCGCCCGGGATCGTGTGGACGTACTCCCCCTGGAATTGTGCGTTCGCGCGCGCGCGGCGGCGTTCGATCGCCTGCTTCGGCGGCCGCGCAGGGATCAGGCAGTCGCAGCCGCTGCCGATCAGGTCCTGCCGGCCGGCCTGCTCCAGCGCCTTGCGGACTTCGAAATAGTTCTCCGGCTTGAAGAACTGCATCAACGCCCGCTGCAGCTTACGGTCCCGCAGGTGCTGGGCGACGTAGACCGGCTTTTTCGTGAACGGGTCGATGCCGGTGTAGTACATGGCGGTCGCCACATCGAACGGAGCGGGGATGAAGTCCTGCACCTGGTCCGGGCGGTAGCCGTTGCGCTTGAGAAACAGCGCCAGGTCAATCATCGCATGCAGGTCGCTCCCCGGGTGGCTTGCGATGTAGTACGGGATCAGATACTGATTCTTGCCCGCTTTCTCGGATTCCTCCTTGAAGACGGCCGCAAACTCCTGAAAGTCGTCGCTGTCGGGCTTGCGCATCAGGCCGAGAACGGTGGAGTCGGTGTGCTCCGGGGCGACCTTGAGATGCCCGCCGACGTGGTGCCGCGTCAGTTCGCGCATGTATTCGGGGGACCGGCGGGCCAGGTCCATGCGGATGCCGCTGGCGACGAAGACTTTCTTGACGCCGGGTGTCTCGCGCACGTCCTTCATCAGTTGCACGAGCGGGCCGTGGTCCGTGCCGAGCAGCTTGCAGATTGTGGGATGGACACACGACTGCCGGCGGCACTTCGCTTCAACCTCGGGGCGGACGCAGCGCATCTGGTACATGTTTGCCGTCGGCCCGCCGATGTCGCTGATCACCCCCTTGAAATCGGGCGAAGCCGTCATGCCGGCGATCTCCGTCAGCACCGATTCGCGGCTGCGGGACTGGATAATGCGCCCCTGGTGCGTCGTGATCGAGCAGAACGTGCAGCCGCCAAAGCAGCCGCGCATGATCGTGACCGAGTCCTTGATCATCTCGTAAGCGGGGATCGGCTCGGTGTAACTCGGGTGCGGCCGGCGCGTGTAGGGGAGGCCGTAGATGACGTCCATCGCCCCTTCGGAGATCGGAAAGGCCGGCGGATTGGCGACGACGGCCTGGCGGTCGTGCCACTGGACAAGGCGACGGGCGTTGAACGGGTTGGTCTCGTTGTGGATCATCTTCGTCGCTTCGGCGAAGGCCGGCTTGTCGCGGCTGATCTCCTCGAAGCTGGGGATGACCAGCGCATCATCGGGGGGCGATTCGGCCGCGCCGAGGGCGCAGGCGACGCCGCGCATCTGCCGGACCGACTTGACGTCCTCCCCCGCGGCGAGGCGGCGGGCGATGTCGACGATCAGTTCCTCCCCCATGCCGAAGACGACGAGGTCGGCCTTGCAGTCGAGC
>CAZWGW010000071.1:0-15863 GCA_964633565.1 uncultured Planctomycetaceae bacterium | reverse complement strand
AGGCGGAGCGTTCGGCCGCCGGTCGAGCCGCGGCGGCGCGGCCCCCCTTGCGGCCCCCTTTCCGCGCCGGTTCCAGGTTCGCTTTCTTGCCACGCCCGGAACCGCCCGGCCGCTTGCCGCCGCCGGTCATCTTGTTCACTGTGGCCCAGTCGCGGCGTTCGGCCTCGTCTTCGGGCACGCCGCGCTCCTCGTAGCCTTCTTCAATGTGTTCGGCCTGGCGTTTCTGTTTCTCCGTGTATTTCGATTTGTCGCCGCGGGGCATGACGATTCCTCCTGGGTGATCTTGCGACACAGTCACCGGCCATTCGCCAGCGACCCGGACGCTCAACGCGTCCGGGTCGCTGCACGAACGTCGGCTCTCTAATCCGCCATCTGCCGGCATTCGGCCGCGCACTGCTCGCAGGCGTCGGCACAGGCCTGACAATGTGTCGCGTCGTGCCGCCGGCATTCTGCGCCGCACGCCTCACAGACTTCGGCGCAGAAACGGCAGAATTGATCGGCAAATTGAGACCCGCGGCTCATGAGCGCGGCCGCCGTCCAGCACAGTTCGGCGCAGTCCCGGTCGAGGCGGATGCAATCCCGCATCATGCCGACGTCGTTCTCGTCGAGGCACGCGTCTGCACACTGTTCACACGCCTGCGCACATCGGACACAGGCTTCGATGCATGTCGTGAATTCCTTGATCATGGCGGCTTCTCCAGCAATGGGTGCAGTGTGTGTTCCCGCTGCGCCTGTATGACGCAGCGACTGACTATTGACCGACTGGCTCTCCCTTGCGCGGCGGTGGTGGTTGCGTCTTGCCCGGCGGGGGTACGGTGGGGTACTCGGGCGTCGCCCCTGATTTGTCAGCATCCGCGGTCCGGGCCGCACCTTTGCGACGGCTCGGAGACCTGGGTGTGGGCCGCTGCTCGGCCTCTCCTTGATTGGATTCTGCCCCGGGAACCGGCAGGTCCGGTCGCAGTTCATCCTCGGGGATCCGGATTGGTTCGTCCTTCATCACAACCTCCTGGGGCCTGGAATCTCATTGGGCCAGCAATTGCACGCTCGACTCTGTCCGCATCATCGTTCTCGTGGCCGACTGCAGCCATCCGGAAAAATCGCGGCAAACGCCTGCCGTTCCATGAGTTCGAGTCCGGGACATCCCCTGACCCTTCATCTGCACCACTTGCGACTGCTGTGCGGGATTGCCGGATACTGGAATCACCGACACTCCTGTCACGCTCGATCGCGCGGTCTGGTAACGTTGCGTGACATCATTCTCCCGGGGGGGGCGCACATGACGACAGCGACGCGTACCGCGCTATCGGCCACGACGTTGATCGGAGACTACGTTTACAACCGGTCCGGGGAAGAGCTCGGGCACATCAAGGACATCATGCTCGACGTCCGGAGCGGCCGCATCGCATACGCCGTGTTGTCGTTCGGCGGGATCCTGGGGATGGGAGACCGCCTGTTTGCCATACCCTGGCTCGCGCTCGAGCTGCATGCCGAAACACACAGCTTTGTGCTCGATATCGCCAAGGAACGCCTGAAGGCCGCCGAAGGCTTTGACAAGGACAACTGGCCAGACATGGCCGATCCCGACTGGGGTTTTCGGATCCACGAGTTCTACGATGTCCGTCCCTACTGGGATTGAGTTCCGGCCGAACGCTTCCTCTGGAAGGTCTGGATCCTGCCCCGCGCGGGTGACGCTGGTGAAAAACGCCCGCGGTGGCCGCGAATCGCTCAGCATGGCTGGCAGCCCGGCTGCCCGCAGGCGATACGAGCATATCCGCCGCGACCGGTGAACCTGCGTAAGTGCAGTTGTCCGTGGTTTTTCCGTTGATCTCCTTCGGTGAAACCCTGACCACGAGAACTCTTCCTGCTGTGGAACGACCTTTGCATTGCGAGGCCGGTAATCCCGGAGGTCCATCCTTTCCAGGCTGGACTCCCGCGATGCAAGGCGCATCGGCGCCAGGGTCGGAAACCCCAAGACCTGGAGGAGTCCGAAATGAAAGGCACCACAGAAACATCGTCCCGGGTGCACCGTGTCCTGATCGTCGACGATCACCCCATCGTGCGCGAAGGATTGGCGGCGGTGATCAACCGTGAAACAGATCTCGAAGTCTGCGGCCAGGCGGGCGGACTGGCGCAGGCCATGCGGTTGTATCAGCAGGAGCGGCCGGACCTGGTCGTGGCGGATGTCTCCCTGGAGGACGGGAACGGTCTGGAACTCGTCAAGGAACTCGTCGCACAAGAACCGGGGATCAAGGTCCTGGTGCAATCCATGCACGAGGAGTCGTTGTACGCCGAGCGTTCGTTGCGCGCCGGGGCGCGGGGATACATCAACAAGGAGGAAGCTCTCGCGCAGATCGTGAACGCCATCCGGCAGGTGTTGCGGGGACGCGTTTACCTGAGCAGCCGCATGACCGACCGGCTGCTGCATCGATCGGTGCGCGGCTTTGAGCCGGAACGATCCCCGATTGAATCGCTGTCGGATCGGGAGCTTGAGGTCTTTGAGCAGATCGGACGCGGCATGACGACACGGCGCATTGCGCAGAACCTCTACCTCAGCCCCAAGACGATTGAAACGTATCGTGAGAACATCAAGACCAAACTCAATCTGAAAAACGCGACAGAACTGACACAGCACGCCGTGCAGTGGGTGCTGGAGAATCGCGGGAATGAGCGAGACGAGTTCCGCGGCGTCCCGCACAAAGAGAGCCTGGAGATGGAATCGACAAAGGTACCCACAGCAAAGTCGTGAGGGACCGCATCGACATGGAACGGAACCGCTTCGGCGATTCGCGGCGGAGGCCAGGGAGAAGCCTGCAGTGATTCGGAGGCTGTTCACACGACTGCTGATCCGTCCGGAGGACGTGTCGCCGGCCTGCGACGGCTTTGAAGTCATCGGCGCGTTTAATCCGGGAGCGGTCCGCACCGATCAGGGGATCATGCTCCTGGTCCGCGTGGCGGAGCGTCCGCAAACCCCGCCGCCAGGCTTCGTCGACCTGCCGCGCTGGAGTGAGGGCAAGCTGGTTGTCGACCGCTTTCAAGAGAGTGCTGTGCAGCAGATTGATCCCCGGGTCGTGAAGATCCGGGAGACGGGCATGGCACGGCTGACGTTTGTTTCTCACCTGCGAACGGCGTTCAGCCGCGATGGTGAAACCGTCGACACGATCAGCGGACCGATTGTTTTTCCGGAACATTCGAGGGAAGAGTATGGGATCGAGGATCCCCGGATCACCCGGCTCGACGGGCAGTTCCAGGTGACCTGCGTCTGCGTTTCGCGACACGGAGCGGCGACCGCGCTGCTGACGACCACCGACTTCCGGCAGTTTGAACGGCGCGGGATCATCTTCTGTCCGGAGAACAAGGACGTCGTACTCTTCCCGGAACGGATTGCAGATGACTACGTCGCGCTGCACCGGCCGAACGGCGCCACGCCGTTCACGCGGCCCGAAATGTGGATCGCACGCTCACGGGACCTGCTGCATTGGGGTGGTCACGCCCCATTGAACCTGCCGGCGCTGGACTGGGAAACCGGGCGGGTCGGCGGAGGTGCGCCGCCGGTCCGCGTCCCGGAGGGCTGGCTGGAAGTCTACCACGCCAACTGCCGCCCCGCGCGCGCCGGCGAGATCGGGACGTACTTCGGAGCTGCCGTCCTGCTCGATGCCGACGATCCCGTGGTGGTGCGCGCGCGATCACACGAAGCAATCCTGGCGCCGTGTGAGGAATTCGAACTCCGCGGCTTTGCCGGGGGCGTGATCTTCCCCACGGGCGTCATCGAGGCGGACGACATCCTGCTGGTCTATTACGGAGCGGCGGACACATGTACGGCCGTGACGGCCGTTTCACGGACGGAACTGGTCGCTTCCCTCAGTTGCCATCGATCATGAAGCGCCCACAACCAGGATTTGAAAGGTCTCAGCGATGTCAGGCAACGTCTGTAATGGAGCTGGTCTGATGCCTGCTGATCGCGTGAACCATCGTGTTCCCGAACCATCAGAAGGCCGGTCGTCGCACGAGGTCATGGAACGGAGCGTTGCAACCACTCCCAGACCGGTCCTGGAGACGTCGACGCTGCCACCTTCGATGGCGGACGTCAACAAGATCGCATTCCTGGGCAACTACGTGCCGCGCCAGTGCGGGATCGCCACATTCACGCGCGATATCGCGACGGCAGTCGCCCGCGAATTCCCCGACGCCGAATGCCTGGCCGTTCCGGTCAACGACGACGAGGCGCATTACGATTATCCGGCGGAAGTGCGATTCGAGTTTGGAGAACAGGAGCTGGACTCGTATCACCGCGCGGCCGACTTCCTGAACTTCGCCAATGTCGACGTCGTCTGCCTGCAGCACGAATACGGGATCTTCGGTGGAGCGGCGGGGAGCCATATCCTGGCGCTCCTCCGCGACTTGCGGATGCCGGTCGTGACGACGCTGCACACAGTCCTGAACGATCCGGATCGGGACCAGCGCCGCGTGATGCGGCAACTGGTCGACCTGTCCTCGCGGCTCATCGTCATGTCGCGCCGCGGACAGGAATTCCTGGAACAGGTCTACGGCGCGCCGACGGACAAGATCCGACTGATTCCGCACGGCATTCCCGACATGCCGTTTGTCGATCCGCACTTCTACAAGGACCAACTGGGGGTCGAAGGCCGGCTGGTGGCGCTGACCTTCGGCCTGCTCTCGCCCAACAAGGGGATCGAGTTTGCGCTTCGCGCGCTGCCGCGAGTCATCGAGGAGTTCCCGGACCTGATGTACGTCGTTCTGGGGGCGACCCATCCCAGCCTGGTGCGCGATCAGGGGGAGACGTATCGGTATGCGCTGGAACGCCTCGCACGCGAGTTGGGGGTGCAGCGGAATGTCCTGTTCTACGATCGATTCGTGGAATTGCACGAGTTGATCGAGTTCCTCGGGGCGGCCGATCTGTATGTCACTCCTTATCTCAATCCGGCCCAGGTCGTCTCCGGGACGCTGGCGTATGCGTTCGGTTGCGGCAAGGCCGTGATCTCAACCCCCTATTGGCATGCGGAGGAATTGCTGGCGGACGGCCGCGGCGCACTCGTGCCGTTCAAGGACTCCGACGCCCTGGCCGAGGCGATGCTGGGACTGCTCCGCGACGAGACGCGGCGGCATGCGATGCGGAAGCAGGCCTATCTGCTGGGCCGCAACATGATCTGGAGTCGCGTTGCGCATCAATACATGGCGGCTTTTGTCGAGGCGCGTCAGAACCGGAGCATGTCGCCGGCCCGTGCGTCCCGCCTGTCATTCATCGAGCGCCCGATGCGGCCGCTCAAGCTGCGGCTCGATCACCTGCAGCGTTTGACCGACGGGACCGGCTTGCTGCAGCACGCGCTGCACACTGTTCCCAATTATGCGGAAGGTTATTCAACCGACGACAATGCCCGGGCCCTGATCCTCACCGTGCTGGTCGAGGAACTGGGACTGGACTCGTCCCGCGTCGATCGGCTGGCCACAACGTATGCAGGGTTCCTCCAGCATGCGTTCAATCCGGAGACCGGACAGTTCCGCAATTTTCTCAGCTTTCAGCGGAAGTGGCTCGCCGAAGAGCCTTCCGACGACGCGCACGGCCGCTCGCTGTGGGCGCTGGGCACGTGCGTGGGCCGCAGCCGGCGCCGCGGCCTGCAATTCTGGGCCGCGCAACTCTTTGAACAGGCGCTGCCGGCCTGTGCCCGCACGTCGTCCCCCCGCAGTTGGGCCTTCGCGCTGCTGGGGATTCATGAGTATCTTCGACGTTTCAATGGCGACCGGCTGGTGCATCAACTCCGTGAGGAACTCACCGCGCGGCTGCTGGACCTGTTCCAGCGGGTGGCAACTGACGATTGGCCGTGGTGCGAGGAAGTCGTGACTTACTGCAATGCCCGCATCCCTCACGCTTTGATCCTCAGCGGCCGCTGGTGCGGTAATGTCGACGCTGCGGACGTCGGGTTCCGCGCGCTGCGCTGGCTGGCGGATACGCAGCGATCACCCGGCGGTCATTTCCGTCCCATCGGCTGCAAGGGCTTCTATCCACGGGGCGGGACCACAGCGGAGTTTGATCAACAGCCGATCGAGGCGCATGCGATGGTGTCCGCCTGCATCGAGGCGTATCGCACGACTCTGGATGAGGCATGGCTGTCGGAAGCGCGCGACATCTTCGCCTGGTTCTTCGGCCGCAACCATCTCGGGTTGATGGTCTGCGACACTGCCACCGGAGGCTGCTGTGACGGGCTCGAACAGGACCGGCTGAACCAGAACCAGGGTGCGGAGTCGACCCTCGCGGACCTGCTCTCGCAGGCCGAGATGACGCTGCTCGAGAACTCGCTGGCGGCATTCCGGCAGCCGGCGGAGGCGGATACGCCTGGCGACTCCGTTCGAAGCGAGCGCTTACCCACCGACGTCCGTCCTTGACCGGAGGCCCTGGCGATGGAGGTGCGGCGCAGTGACGTCATTCTGAAACCCAACCATGCGCGCGTGCTGTTTCGTCCGTTTCGTTTTCACGGAGAACAGCGGCCGCTCAAGATTGTTGCGCGACTCATGGCCCTGTCCGAGCGACAGGCGGCAGAGCTGCTCAGCGACGTCCTGCGGGACTTTAAGGGGCGGCACCAGAAGCCTCAGGAGTATTTCCTTCGCCGATTCGAGGACGTCAGGCAGTTTCTGCTCACCGACGAGGAAGTCAGCGAGAAACGCAAGACGCTGATCGGCGCTTATTTTTCCCAGGAGTACTCGCTCGAATCGGCCGCACTGTTCAATCCCTCGATGGTCTGGCACCCGTCACAGAAGGGAGCGCCGCCCGGGGCGCGGCGGTTCATCGTCAGCCTGCGATCCACCGGCGAAGGCCATGTCTCGTCGATCGCGTTCCGGTCGGGCCTCATCGACGCCCAGGGGAAAATCACGATCGACGTCCCGACCCGCTTCGTCACCGCGCCCGCCGCGGAACCGAATGCGAGCTACGACAAGCCGCTGTTCCTGCGCAAACTGTATGAGTTGGGCCTGGCCCACGAGTTCGTCGATCAGACGATGTCGCAACTTGACGACGCATTCACGCTGTACGACCTGCAGTCCGCCGTGAACCGGATGAAACGGCAGCATCGCTCGCGACAGAAGGAATCGGAACAGGCCGCGGACGGAATGCTGGCCCTTGCGCAGTCGAACTATCAGGTCAGTTTCTCCAGAAACCTGGGCCTGTCCGAACGGGTCATCTTTCCGTACGCCCCCACGGAGACCAACGGGATTGAGGACGCGCGGTTCGTGGAGTTTCACGACGATGACGGGCGACGCATCTATTACGCGACGTATTCCGCATTTGACGGGCGCGTCGTGCTGCCGCAATTGCTCGAAACCGAGGATTTCCTGCAGTTCCGCATGAGCACCCTCAACGGACCGGAAGTGCGGAACAAGGGGTTCGCGCTGTTCCCACGCAAGATCAACGGCCACTACGCCATGCTCTCGCGGCAGGACGGCGAGAACATGTTTGTCATGTATTCGGACATGATCCACTTCTGGTATTCCAAGCAGTTGATCCTGAAGCCCACCAGTCCATGGGAGTTTGTGCAGGTGGGCAATTGCGGACCGCCGATTGAGACCAGTGCGGGCTGGCTGGTGCTGACGCACGGCGTGGGGCCGATGCGCAAGTACGCAATCGGCGCCTGCCTGCTCGATCTGCAGGATCCGTGCCGGGTGATCGGCCGCCTGCGTGATCCGTTGTTGACTCCCAACGAAAATGAGCGCGAAGGCTACGTGCCGAACGTCGTGTACAGTTGCGGCGGGGTGGTGCACAACGAGACGCTGGTGATCCCGTATGCGATGGCGGATTACGCGAGCACGTTTGCCACCGTCTCGCTGCCTGACCTGCTGGCGGCCATGCAGGCGGGTGGATCGGCAAAGTAATCGGTGGGGCCGGTTCCATCGGTGACGAGGACAATACAGATGGATCGCGCCGAAGTTTCTCGCCCGGCGCTGATGTTATTCCTCCGTGAGGGCGCCGGGGCGGGCCACCCGACGCGCATTCATCTCGTTCAGTTCATTGCGGAGTTTGCGTATTTCTTCCCGCAGGCTCGCCAGTTCAACGGCCAGTGCAGTTCGTGTGGCGAATTGATCGCGATGGACGTGGCAGCCGAGGTAGCGATAGCGCCCCTCCCAGCCGGGCAGCACGTGTACGGGCTGGTCAAATACGATCATCCATTCTTCGGGCTCTACCGCAACGGTCTGATCGACGCCGTCCCGCCGGATTGTCAGACGGACCGGTTCTCCGACGGGATAATGTGACATCGCAGCCGTGACTGCGGATGCATCGGAGGATGCGACGTCATTGACCGCCAGCAGTTCATCACCCGGCAGGATTCCCGCCTTGTCCGCGGGGCTGCCGCCGTAGACGGCCACGATGACGACCGGCTCCGAACCGGCGATGCGAATGCCAATCCCGGATTGCTGGCCGTATGCCGGTTGGAGTCCGACAAAGATCAACTTGTGTTCCGCCCCGTCGCGAAGGACTGTGAATCGCACGGGGTTTGAGCACTGACAGTCCAGGTACGCCTCCGCCTCGGCCGCCGTGATGAAGTGAAATCTGTCGATGCCCAGCACGATGTCTCCCGCACACAGCCCCGCCGCGGCCGCGGGGGTATGGGGTGCGACCCGTCGAATCTTCAATCGCTCCGCAATAGGCGACTCGAACTCCAGGCCGGAAGCGTGCTCGATCAATGTCTCCGGCCGCTCGTCGGCCACTGTTTGCACGGCTCCGGACGTCATTGCAACAGCGATCATGCCGCACGTCATGGGGCGAATGAACATGAGTTGTCTCCTGTATGCTGCCGGCGTGATTACGGGTGATGCAAATGCAACACCTGACCAGCATTACTCAAGCACGCGGAGTGCCCTGCCGATTGACAAAGTTGAGGGGGACAATGCCTGTCGCCGTGGAACCATTTACTCCGTTGCGAGTTATGCCCGTTCAGCAATACGGGACGAATGGAAGTTCTCGCGCCAAACGAGCAGGCTCGCACGCCTCATGTGGTCGTTCACCGGGCACCCTGTCCATGCAACGTCCAGCACCAACGTTGAACACCGCTCATGACTCGGGTTCGACCTTCTGGTGGTGATCCGGCTTAGTGGCGGTGCCGGGTGTAAACAACAACCGTTCGAGCATGCCGAACGCCAGCAGCACGAACAGCCCGACAGCCACCGTAATGATCGTCAGCGCGTAGTATCCCATGCCGCTCGAAATGCCGACAGCGGCGCTGAGCCAGATTGTGGACGCCGTCGTCAATCCGTGCACGGAGTGCCGCGACTGAATGATCGTCCCCGCGCCCAGAAAGCCGATCCCACCGACAATCCCCTGGATAATCCGCGTGGGGTCGACGGCGTAGTGCGGGTCGTCGGACGCGCTTGCGGAATCGGCGAGCTTCATCCCGACGAGCACAAGGAGCGCCGAGCCCAGCGCCACGATCATGTTCGTCCGCAGTCCGGCCGGCTTGTCCTGCAATTCGCGCTCCCAGCCCAGGGCGCCGCCGGCGGCCAGCGCGCAGGCCAGTCGCAGCAGCGCAGTGCTGAACTCGTCGATGTCAGGCATGGGCCTTGGTCCCGTCACAGCGTGGCAATGCTTCGATTATCGAGCTGCGCCCCGTAGTGTTTCCGGCATTCGGCCTTGCGTTCGAGGTCCTCGATCACGACGGCCGCAAAATCGATGCCGGTGTGTGTCTGCGCGCTCCCTAGGCCGCCTGGTGTGAAGATGTTGATTTCCATCAATTTGTCCTCAACGATATCCAGCCCGACGAGGAACATTCCGTCCATCACCAGTTTCGGGCGGATGATCTCGACCAGCCTCAGCATCTCGTCGGTCACCTCGACCGGCTCGCTTTTTCCGCCCGAATGCATATTGCTCCGTGCATCGCCGGTGCTGTTGACCCGGCGGAACGCGGCATATTTTCCTTCGTGCATCAACGGGCGGCCGTTCATGACAAACAGCCGCACGTCCCCCTCGGCAGCGCCCGGCAGGTATTCCTGCACGATGCAATAGCCGTCCCGAATCACCGCCTCGATCATCTGGTTCATGTTGGCCTGGTCTTTCTTGCGCACCAGGAACACACTCTGGCCCCCGGAGCCCTGAAGCGGTTTGATGACCGAATTGCCCCGCTGCGCGCTGATGAATTCGCGAATCTCCGCCACATTGCGGCTGATGCAGGTCTTCGGCCGAACCACTTCCGGAAAGTGCTGAAAGTAAGTCTTGGAAATGGCGCTGGCCAACGTACGCGGGTCATTCAACACGATCACTCCGCGGTGCGCGGCGAACTCGCCGAACAGGATGCCGGCGTTCTGGGCCCAGGGACGCTCCTGCTTGTCCGCCGCAGGGTCGCTGCGCAGCAGGAGGACGTCGAGATCGTCGACGGCGATCCGCTTCGGTTCCCGCTCCTCGTCCTGCAGTTCGGCGAGATATTCTGCAAGGTCCTGATACGAGTCGCCCCGCACGCAGCGCGCCCAGGCGTGGACGGAACCGTCGTCCGCGTACACGAAGTCTCCGACTCCCAGCATCGCGCAACGGTGGCCGAGATTTGTGGCAGTCATCGCCAGCCGCGTCGTGGTGAAGGCCGCCTGTTCGGTCATGACGTCATTGACAACAAAGCCGATTTTCATAGGGCCGAGTCCATCAGGTCCTCTACACCCAGCATTCTCACCGCGTCGAACCGGGCCTGATATCGGGGATCCCCCCAGTACCGGGGGAGCAGTGACGGCGCCTGGGCGATGCCGCGCCGCCGCAGTTCCTGCACGAAGGGGACATGCTCCAGAGCCAGTTTCCCCGTGTACAACGGTTCCAGGTCATGGCCCGCGTGCAGGTACCGGAGCAGGTCGCGGGCCCCCCGCAGGTAGATCACGTCCTTGGTCAGGCCGCCTCCACGAAACGCCCGCAGCGTTGTCACGAACGCGGTCCGCGACGCCAGGCCACGTTCGTCGTGCAGGAGGTGAAACGTCTCCCGGAATGACCGGCCTGCCAGCAGCGACGCGGCCGCCGTGACCCGTGCCGCCAGGGTCCGCAGGCGACTGCGCGTCAGGCCCCCCGTCAGGTGTTCTGCCAGCACGGCCAGACCCTCCTGCAGTCCTTCGGCGCCTGCCAGTCCCGTGTAGAACTGACGGAGCGGCTGATCGCGCCCATTGAAGTACGTCAGCAGGTGCGTTCCCACCTCGTGATGCAGGAGCGGTTCCAGCCGCCGCCGTGAGATCCTGATGGACTTCGAAATGAGGAGTTGTCCCTGGGTGACCATCAGGCTGGCGACAATGTCATCCCGCACTTCCACGCGCGCACTGAAGGTGGCCTTGCGCGAATGATAGTGCTCGATTTCCTCACGGGCCTGCGCGGCGACCTCGGCGACGCCGAGCATGTCGTCCGCGAACTCCGATATTCTGCGCTCTGCCAGAATGGCCGCGGCGAGCGCGACCAGTTCCCCGTCCGGCTCGCCGTACAGTTGCAGGCTGTCGTACAGGAAGTTGGGCGTGTCCAGGTCCCGCAACGCGGACAGTTGCCGGTCCAGTTCGTCCTGCTTCTGCGAAAACAGATGGGCCAATGTCGGGTCTTCAATGTCTTCAACGGGAATCTCGAACAGGCGGCGTTTCAGCAGCGCGGGGTCATAAGGCAACGGTCGGTAGTAGAATGTCGGCTCGATCGCGAAGCCGCCTTCGCAGAACTCACGCCAGGCCTGTTCGGCGTTCACGGGCGTCGCCTGCAACACGAAGTCGAACGTCTCGGAGACCTCGCACAGTTGCTGATCAACGAGCCGCGCCTTGCGGCTGAGCGTCGACGGTCCCAGGGCGTCGATGTTCGTTACGAACGGAATCGGGGCGCGGCCCGCGAAGGCCAGCACGGCCCGCCGGATCGCCGGCGACAACTGTGTTCGAAGCCGTTGCAGCACGAGCGGGTACAGTTGTGTGCCGGATCGCGACCGATAGACCGGCCGCACGGCCAGCCCCAGGAGTACACACGACGGCGGCGGGCGTGCCGAATCTGCCAGCAGGGGCGGCATGTCCGGTGGGGCCACGCGGGCGCTCTGCGAGACGGTCACGGTCGCCGCGTGCCCGTCGATGGCGATGGATTCGAGTCCGGACGCAAGGGCACTGACCGTTGCGGGCATCGGGGCGCCTGCCGGCGCCACAATCTCGAACATCGGATCGGAGGGGGCCGCGGATGGGCCGGCACTTGGTTCGTCCTGCATCGCCCAGATTTCCAGGAGCAGCACCAGCCCGAAGTGCTCTTGCAGCGTGCCGACGACGGCCTCGCAGACATCGTTCAGCGCGGTGGCATGCATTTCCGATCCATTCGCCACGATGTATGCGGCCTCCGTCGTGACCAGTTCACTGGTCCCCGCGTCGTCGCCCTGCTCAGGCCGCCGATACACGCACAGGAACGGCAGTTGCCGATCGAGACGCAGCGTCCCCTCGCCCGGCAACCGGCGGCGCAGGCAGTGATTGCTCGCCAGGCGATCATGTACGGCGGCGATCAGCTCCCCGATATCGACGTCAGGTGGAGATGACGAGTCCAGAGTCATGGCACTGCAGTGAATTGTGCAAACCCGAAAGTGTGGACCGAAACGCGTTCCAGAGTGCGACAAAGCAATCCTCATCCAGTTGTCCGGTCCACTCGTCCATGAAGAATTTCTTGACTTCGACTGCGATGGCGCACACGGTGCGCGGGTAACGTTCGTGGACCCAGCGCGGGAGGTATCCTCCCCGAAACCGCACGTTCTCACGCACATCGAAACCTTGTCCGCGAGGTCTGACGCTCCTCAGGTCGCGGATGAATCGCGTGACGACAGGGTCCCAGTAGTCACGATCCATCGTTCCCGTGCCGATGTTGATGTCCGGGTTTTCGGAAGGATGCGCCGGCGGACTGTCCGGACCGTCGCGCCGATGGTTGTACGAATGCAGATCCAGCAGCACGACGTGGCCGAATCGACGCACGCAGAGATCCAGGGCCTCCGAGAGTTCTCCGAAGAACACCGCATGCCGCTCACGCGACTCCTGCACGATGTGCTCCGGCAGTTCCCCTTTCCAGACGTTGAGTCCCCACGCTTCCACGGGCGTCGCGTAGACGGCCTGTTCCGGCGGCCGATTCAGGTCGACCTCGAACCGTGAATAGTTGGCGACGGCGAAGCTCCCCGCGATGGTGGCCCACCGCCCGGTGTACGGGTCCTCTTCTTGCAGCCGCACCGCTTCGTCCAGAGCCATCCATTCAGCGACCTCCGGCCGCAGCGCGTGTCCATGATGCACGGCGACGGCGAACACCGGCGAAGCCTGCTTGCGAAACAGTGCGAATGGGGGTGACATTGGTTCCTCGGCAACGACGGAACAGGCAATTGCCATGCCGTGCCTGATGTGCACTTCGGCGTAACGCCGTGTGAATGAATCGGGGGTCGTCCGTACGGATCGTTGGCCGCCGTGCTGCAAGACATTCGTTCCCGCTGGCCGCTGGACGACCAGTCATCGAGCACTTCGGCATTGCCTGGGGAATCCCGGCGTCGCAAGGCCGCCGCGCGCCGGAAACGGCCTGAAAAACCCCGCGATCTCCGCGAAGTGACACGCCACAGGAGAGCCTTTGAGGATCATTCGCGGGAACCGGCACGCAATGTGCTTTTCATGTTTCCGTGCGAAACGACGGCTGTCGTCGTCGCCATTCAGGCCAATCTGGAAGGCCCACGGACATGAACGCCACTTATCACTCAGTCGTCGCCGACGATCCGGCCGGACCCATCGAGTCACAATATGGTGAATACCTCCCGACGCCCCGCGAAATCGAAGAGGCGTGTCGGGAAATTCAGGCAAGCTGGTCGGCCAGAGAGCATCGCCAGCGGTGCGTTGGCCGGCGACAGGTTTTGCGTCGGCATCTGCTGCAGACGCCGCGATCCATGCGGTTTGAAGTCGCCTGACAGCGTTGCCGGCGCGCCGGGGGCGGACCGATGTCCGCTGCGTCCGGTCACGCGGGCGCTTGACACGAAACCAGAAACGAGGACAAATCAATGAAGAAGCTCATCGGGATCTCCGTCATGTCGGCCATGCTGGCTGTTGCCGGCGGCTGCGAGGAAAGCCCCGCCGATCGCCAGGCCGACGCGATCCGCGACACGACTCAGCAACAGGCCGAGGACGTGCGCGACGCGACACAGAACCAGGCGGAGGCACAACGAGACGCGGCCGAAGCCACGTCCGATGCCGCCGAAAACCGGGCTGACGCCATTGAGGAATCCGGCGAACGCAAGGCGGACGCCATCGAAAGTCAGGGTGAACGACGTGCGGATCAGGTCGAAGGGACCAATCCCTGAGTCGTACCGCTCAACGAACGACTCTCGCTGACCAGGGTCACGCTCGGAAGGTTCGCAAGCCTTCGAGCGTGGCCCTTGTCTGCTTTTGCAAACGAATGACCGTACGCGATCCTGCGACACGATCGCTCCGTTCAGCCGCGGCCCAGCGGGCCGCGCGGTCTTTGGCACGCCATTGTCTTGATGCTGCGCAACGCCAATATCATCGGAGGATGACTTCAACCCTCGTTGACGCGCCGAATTCGTGTACGATTCAGGCAACGCATTGCTGGGGCCAGTCGGACGTACTTTTCAGCCGTGAGATCTCCGGTTCCGAAAGTTGATCCGCACTTTCGGCCGATCCCCGTTCGGAATCGGACTGCGCCTGTCGAAAACGGGCGACGACAGCCGTGATATTGTCACGCGCGCCGCGAGCCTTGGCCTGACCGACGAGCTGGTCGCAGGCCGCGGTCGTGTCGTCGGCGCTGGCGATGATCTCGAGCATCGATTGCTCATCACCGTTTTGCCGGACCAGTCCGTCCGAGCAAAGCAGGAGTCCGTCTCCCGGCTGCAGCATGACACGCTGAAACTCTCCGCGGGGGCTGTTCCGGTTGGCCCCCACGCAATTGAGCAGCACGTGCTCCCAGCGCGTGCCGTCAGGGTCATCCGGCCCGGAAACTCCCGCGGCGGCGGCCTGCGCAGCCAGAGTGTGGTCGGTTGTCAACGGCCGATCAGCAAGTGCGGCCAGTTCACGAACGCAAACGACCTCCCCGGCCGTTGCCAGGGCAAACAACTGCGGCAGTCGGCCCGCCAATTCCGCGGCCAGCGTCTCGATGACCAGCCGGCTCGCGAGTTCCCCCGCCGCATGACCGCCCAGCCCGTCTGCCACGGCCAGCAACTTGCCGAAGTGGCGGGCCGGATAAATCCGACCCTCGTCCAGGCCCGTGCTCGTGGGACCGATCCGCGCTGCCGCGATCAGGTCCGCGATCAGGAAATGGTCCTGGTTTGTGCGACGCCCTCCGATATCGGTTCGTCCACAGCATTCACACTGAATTCTCATGGCGCACTGCTCCCTGGAGTCCGCTTGTGCAGCGCGCTTATCGGTGCTTGACAACCTCGAGGACATTCGTCTTGCGGTCCGCGTGAGCGAACTGCCCCGGGCGTGTGGTCGAGGGAGCCGTCCGAGCACTGTCGGTCCGCGTGGCGGCGGGAGTGCGGTGCGTATGGGGATGGACGGCGTGCGGCCAGACGCAAGGCCAGTGCGGGGTGTGATACCAGTAGGGATAGTACGCCGGGTAATAAGCGTAGTACGGGTATCCCCAGTAGTAATAGTACCAGGCGGATGCCGGGTAGTACGGATAGTACCAGGCGGCCGGCACGACCACCGCCGAAACGTTCGTGGTGTACCAGGGAGTGGTGTAGTACGTGACGGCGGGAGCGGCCACAACCGTGGAATCCGGCGCCGCGGGCTTCAGCGCGACGCGCGTGGTCGTCGAACCAAACACGACGTCCCAGGCCGCGGGTGCGATGGTGGCCCAGCGCCGCTCCTGGTTGCGCACATAGGTCAGTTCCAGCGATTCATCGAACGGCACGGCGGCC
>CAZWGW010000070.1:9812-15874 GCA_964633565.1 uncultured Planctomycetaceae bacterium | reverse complement strand
CGTAGTAGTGCAGGCCGTCCTGCTCGCCCACGCCGAACACCGGCACGATGTTCGTGTGGTGCAGTTTGGCGGCCGCTTTCGCCTCACGTTCGAACCGCCGTTTGTGCTTCTTGTCGAGCAGCATCTGCTGCGGCAGGACCTTGAGCGCCACGCGCCGGCCGAGCGAGAGTTGTTCGGCCTCGTAGACGATCCCCATGCCGCCCCGGCCGACCTCGCGGATGGCGATGTTCTCGATCATCGCCATGGCGGGGAACACGTCCTCAATCCGCCCCTTGAGATGCGGGTACCGTGACGTGTACTCGGCCAGCGGCGGGCGCTCGCCGCGGCGATAACGGTCGATGAACTCTTCGGCCAGATCGACGACGACCTCTGAATCCGAGCCGACCTGCGACATCGTGGTGCAACCTTCACGCCAAGGAACGGAGAGGTTCAGAGTCCCTGAGATGCCGCAGCCACAGACAAGACGGCAACTCCTGGTTCTGCGGGTATTCCGGCAATTTGCGGCTGAGGTCGAGGTCCGCCTCCTGCAGCACAATTCCCTCATCGACGCGGCCCTGAAGCCGCCGACTTAAGCGCAGGCACACCATCGATTTGAGGCAGCCGCGATGCACCGGCAACAAGTGCTCGTATGCGCTCTGGACCCCGACGGCCGTCGGGTTGTCGGAATCTGTGAGCATGGCATCGCACATACTCCTGTAAATGCAATCCGACAGATTTCGTCTGCAGGGAAACAGGGAGATTTCCAGGGCGGAACCGTTCGGCGCGGGCGACCCGCCGCTTCACGTTCGCGCCGTCGACGACTCGCGTAAGGCCGTCTGCACGAATCATCGTGCTGAGCACAAGCAGGTCCCGCCTGCCGGGCGGGACCCCGGTCGCGGTCGGACGTCACAATCGTTAACGGGCGTCCATGGCGAGAGTCACCGCATCGCGGTGTCAGCCTCCTGCGGCGCCTGCGTCGCGCCGCCGTCCCTGAAATAGTCCCTGATCTCGTCGGAGAGCACGAGCAGCAGTCCCAGCACTCCGTAGGCCCCTCCCATCAGAAAACCCCAGATCAGGAACCAGGACGGCATTCGCCCGACCAGTGGCAGCAACGCGACGGCGCCGATGAACGACATGACGCTGCTCAATAAGGCGACGAAGAAAGCGACAAACCGCGCCCACGGCGCCCCTCGGAGCAGGAAGAATGCGAGAACGCACGTGAGCCCGAATCGCACCGCCCGGCCGGCGATCCGCGTCGGCCCGCCGACGATGAGCAGCAAGCCGATGTTGATCATCGAAATGGCCACAAACCCGATTGCAACCAGCCACAGGAGCGCGGGTCGGTTCATGGAGGTCTTGAAGACCAGATCAGCGACACTGGCAGCACCGGGAAAGCGTCATCCGCCCCGTGCTTCCGAGCCGGGTTTCCCTGCGCGCAGGGCCAGCCCCTCGCCTGCGACGCGCGCTGCGGCGCCCACGAACAGACTCGTGATCATGCCCATCAGGAGCATCGCCGTCTGTCCCATCGCATTCTCGGTCGGCGGATGCAGGAGCGGGTCGATCGAACGCAGGAAGATCGCCAGGTGCACCGCCGCAATGACGAAACCGGAAAACGCGTAACAGATGAAGACGATAATGCCGGCCGTTCCTCCCACGACGGCGCCCCGGATCGGACTGCGCCGCCTGCGATGACTCCACCAGATGCCGGTGGCCGTACCGTCCGCCCACAGCAGGAACAGTGCATAGTCGACCCATCCACCTGCTCCCAGACCGCAGGCGATGCCGCAGGCCAGCAGGCCGGCCATGATGCCGGCGACCGTCAACGTCACGCGGAACGGTGCGTGCGGGGCGGAAAGCGGCGCGGGGTTTCCGTTGGTGGCGTCTTGCATTTGGGGGGGCAGCAGCCGGGAGATCACGTTGGCCACTTGTCGCGCTCGGGAACAGAGTGCATGGTTCGATTCTACCGCAGATGCAACCCTGCTTACGCGCGCTCTCCCAGAATAACCGGCAAAGGGACGGTGCGACTATTCGAAATACTCGGACAGCCATCTGCTGGCTCGATCCCTGATTTGTTCACAGGGATGACTCGTCAGCGCGGCATATGCGGTACGAAATTGTCCGGGGTCCTCGCCAAGCTTCAACAGGTACTGCAGGCAGCACACGGCATCAAACGCTATTGAGTTCACGAACCTGGCATTGTCCATCAGGCCGGGCGTGGTCCAGATTCGGTGAATGCAAGCACTCAGGATGACGTGTGCCTCCGGATCACCCGTCAGGGCGATTGCCTGATAGTAATTGGCGCCGTGGCCGACCTGGCAGGATTCGCACCAGCGCCGGAGAATCGGGACTGACTCAACGACGGGAAACTCGCAAGCCACGGACTGCGCGATGCTCGGCCAACTCGTTTCATGATCTCCATGAGCTACCAGAAACCGCAGGATCGGCTCTCTCTCGGCAATTCGCCCCCATGCAGAGAATGACTGCGCGAAGTCAACTTTTTCGTGCTTCGGCCAGGCATTCCAGTCACGCTGCAGCTCCGCCAGCGTGACCGTCGCAGAATCATCCATGAACCTCGATTCGGAATAGCGGTAGAGCCTTTCCGGCTTCCGTCCCAGTGCCTGTCGGGCTTTGGAGTGGATGATGTCCAGGAGGCAGCCCAGTTGCTCGTAGGTATCGGCCTCAAACTGGTTGTCGGGAGTCAACTCACCTGTGCGGGCCTTCGCCACAAGGTCCCGCATCCGGCGACGGTCGCGCTCGTCAAATTGGAGCTTCAGCAATGCACGCGCAGCGGCGGGGGAGAGGGGGCTTTGAGATCGGGTAATCGCCGCGATGCAGGTCACGAATATGGCAACCGTCTTCCACAAGGGGAGATTGCCGCACATGTGCTGATAGACGGCGGTGCCCGCCAATATGACGCCGACAACACTGAGGCCAAGACATCTGAATCGCGTGATGCTCATTGTGCCGTCGATTCTGCTGCCTCGCTCAACAGCCGCTTCTGCATTCACAGCGCGTCGCCACGCCAGCGGCAACAGCCGGAGTTGTCCTGCGCGTTTCACGCATCCGGCAGAGATTGTATCACGCGAAGGACAGAGCCAAAGCCGCTTCGAGATTTCGCCCCTTCTTGCTGTGGGCTGAAATCCTTAAACTCTGGATCCGATACCCACTGTCATGCCCCGCACCAAACCCACCTGGCACGAAAAGCTCCTCGACAGCAAAGGCCACCCCACCGTCGGGCCGGTCACCGCCAAGATGACGCGCCGCTGGGGGACCGGCACGATGGTCATCCCCGCGCCGATCGAGGTCGACGAGATCATGCGGACCGTCCGCAAGGGGAAGCTGATCACGATCAACGGCATCCGCCGGCGGCTGGCGACGAAGCACAAGGCCGACTTCGCCTGCCCGATTACGACCGGCATCTTCGCCTGGATTGCCGCCCACGCCGCTGACGAAGCCGAACAGGCCGGCAGGAAGCGGTTCACCCCCTATTGGCGCACGCTCAAGACCGGAGGCGAACTCAATCCGAAGTTCCCGGGCGGCGTCGCGAACGTGAAAGCCCGGCTGGAGGCGGAAGGGCACGTCATCGAGAAACGGAAGAAGCGGTACTTCGTGCGAGGGTTCGAATCATCGGAGTGAATCCGTCGGTTTTCTCTTCCACGTCTGCCTGAGCAGCGTGGTCGGCGGCACCGCGCCCCGGAACTGCCAGTCCCACGCCTGGTCGATGAAATAGCACCGCAGCAGCGTATACGTCGCCCACGGGTGCCGCGCCAGCGCCCGCAGGATGCCCCACACGAGCCGGGGATTGGTATACAGCCCGCGGCGCATCAGCGCCATCCGGTGCTCGCTGGCGATCTTGTAACCGAGCGTGCCGTCGACTTCCTTCTCCAGGGCGAAGTACGGCCGGGCGCACTCTTCCAATTGGCCGAATACGGGGTAGTAACCGGCGAACCACTGGTGCAGGAGGCTGAACTGCCGGCGGTCCGAACCGCGCGGCCACTTGTACCACGGAGTCATCAGTTCGTCGGGATTCAGCGGCTGCCTGACGTGCAGGGCCGTGGTCACGTAGCGGGCGTCGCGCACGTCGGGGTCGATCGCCTTGTGGGCGATGCCGAACGACTCCCGGTAGATCTCGTCCATGCGGCCGGCCTTGACGTCCTCCGGCTGGACCCAGTGCTCGAGCGAGCCGTTGGCGATCACGCCATCGAACCGGCCGTGCCATTCCGGCGCTTCGAGCAGGTCACGATACGTGCAGCAATACACCCGTGAACCATGTTTGTTGCAATAGTCCACCTGTTCGGCCGAGACGTTCACCCCCACCGCTTCGGCACCGCGTTCCTTCGCCAGGCGCAGCAGGCGGCCGTAGCCGCAGCCGATCTCCAGCAGCCGAAAGCCCGGCCGCGTGCAGCCCACCTCGTTGAGCAGGTAATTGATCTGCCGATTGATGCCGTCTTCGAGCGTCCTGTCGGTCGGCGCGTACTCGCCGTCGGCGAGGTCCCGGATCCCCGCCGCCTCGGCGACGTACATCAGGGTGTAGCAGAGCTTGACCGAGTGCGAGGGTTCGATCCTCGACTTCGGGAGTGAAAGGTCCAGCCGTGGGAGCGACGCCGACATGGAAATTGGACACGCCGGGTGGGCTGAGAAACGGCCCCATGATACCGCGCTCCCGTCGCACCGAAAACGCCGAGCTGTGGCTGATGAACTGGCACGGACGCAGTGGTACAATGCTCCGGGAGGACTCCGATGCCGCTGCGCGATCACTTTCGGTCACCATTGGACGACGTACGATCCTGGGAGGGGGTCCACGGCGGATGGCCGATGATGATCGTGCGGCAGTTGATTGAGGTGCTTCCGGAGCCGTATTTTGCCGAGCCAGGGGTGCATCTGGGGACACTCTACGAAGTCGACATCGGAACGTATCGCGACGCCGGGAGTGATTCGATTCGTGCCGATAACGGGGACGGAGGCGTGGCTGTCGCCACTTATGCCCCCCCCAAGCCAACACTGACGCTCGAGCCGCGCTTGCCCAACCAGGACGTCTACGAAGTGCGGATCTACGACAGCCGCCGGAACCGACGACTGGTCGCGGCGATTGAGATTGTCAGCCCGTCAAACAAGGACCGCCCCGAGACGCGCGGCACGTTCGTCTCCAAAATGGCCGCGCTGCTCAAGCACGACGTCTGCGTCTCGATCGTGGACGTGGTGACCACGAGCGACTTCAACCTGTATGGGGAACTGCTAAACTTCCTTGAGAGCGATGACCCGGCATTGGGGGACGAGCCGCCGCCGATCTACGCAGTCACCATGCGCATGCGGTACGAAGGTGGCCGCCGCCCGATGGACAACTGGTATCACCCCCTCACCGTGGGCCAGCCGCTGCCGACACTTCCGATCTGGCTCAAGCCGGACCGGGCGATCTCGCTCGATCTGGAGGGGAGCTACGAAGAAACCTGCCGCACGCTGCGGATTCGGTGACACACGCCTCGGAAAGGGGCGACCGTAAGGCATCATCATCGCGACTCAGTGCGCCCGCAGAAGTCAGCACTCGCTGATATTCACCGCCAGCCCTCCCCGCGACGTCTCCTTGTACCGGCTCGACATGTCGGCCCCCGTCCGCTTCATCACGCGGATCACACGGTCGAGCGAGACAAAGTGTGTGCCGTCGCCACGCAACGCCAGCCGGCTGGCGTTGATCGCCTTGACGGCCCCCATCGCGTTCCGTTCGATGCACGGCACCTGCACCAGTCCGCGGATCGGATCGCAGGTCAGCCCCAGATTGTGCTCCATGCCGATCTCGGCCGCTTCTTCCACCTGCTGCGGCGTGCCGCCGAGCACTTCCGTCAGCGCGCCGGCGGCCATCGAGCAGGCGACGCCGACCTCTCCCTGACATCCGACCTCGGCCCCCGAGATCGATGCATTCCGCTTGTAGAGCGCGCCGATCACCGCGGCCGTCAGCAGGAACTGCTCGATCTTTTCCGGGCCGGTATTCGGGCAGAAGCGGTCAAGGTAGTGCAGCACGGCGGGGATGATGCCGGCGGCACCGTTGGTCGGCGCCGTGACGACGCGGCCGCCGGCGGCGTTCTCTT
>CAZWGW010000070.1:0-9802 GCA_964633565.1 uncultured Planctomycetaceae bacterium | reverse complement strand
ATCGGCACGTTGACGGCGAGCGCGTACAGGTCGACCCAGTCCAGGATACTCAGCGGATCGCGCTGGACCGCGTCAGTGCGAGCGTTGAGCGCCCGCAGCAATCCCGGCGCACGACGTTTGACGTTCAGGCCGCCGGGCAGCACACCATCGTTGCGGCAACCGCGTTCCACGCACTGCTGCATGGTCGCCCAGATCCGTTGCAGACCGCGACTGATCTCGTCCTCCGAGTGAAACACTTTCTCGTTCTGCAGGGCGATCCAACTCATGGGGCGGCCATGTGTCGCAGTCAGTTCCAGCAGTTCCCTTGCGGATGAGAAGGGGAATGGCACGTCTTTCTGCTCCTGTCCGCCGCCACCCACCGGCTGGCCCTCGCAGATCACAAAGCCGCCGCCGATGGAGAAATACGTACGCGACAGGCAGGGGCCTGTCGAATCGCGCGTCTCGAACGCCTCAAAGCGGATGCCGTTCGGATGGGCGTCGACAAATGTCGACCGGTTGAAGACCAGGTCGGTCGCTTCCAGGAACAAGATTGTCTGCCGGCCCGCCAGCAGGATCCTGCCGGTGCCGCGGATGGCCGCGATTTTGGCGGCGATCGAGTCCGGATCGATCTGGTCCGGCGTTTCCCCCTGCAGCCCCAGCAGCACGGCCCGGTCGGTCCCGTGGCCGAGCCCCGTCAGGGCCAGGGAACCGTACAGGTCGACCCGCACGCGCTGCACGGAGTCCAGTCTGCGGCTCCGGTCCAGTTCGGCAAGGAACGCCTCCGCCGCCCGCATTGGCCCGACCGAATGCGAACTGGATGGACCGATGCCGATTTTGAACAGGTCGAATACGCCCACATACGGTTGCTGACGGGCGTCGACCTGTTCCACGACGGATGATGTATCAGACATTCCTCCTCCTGCCGTAATCAGAACCGTGCCGGTGAATACGGAGCCGGATCAATATGCGGGGGCCGGTCCTGAATCAATTCGGCGATCAACCGGCCGGTCGCCGTGGCCAGGCTCATTCCCAGCATGTTGTGCCCCGTCGCCAGACAGGCGTTGGCGAGACCCGGGACGCGGCCGATGATCGGCAGGCTGTCCCACGTCATCGGCCGCCACCCGTACCACGCCTGTTGTTCGCCGCCAGTAAACGGAGTGACCAGGTACGGCTCGGCCGAGTCGCGCAACTGCTGGATGCGGTGCGAGGGAATGGAGTCGTCAAAGCCGGCGAACTCCATCATCGATCCGAGACGATAACCGGTTTCGAACGGAGAGACTCCGACGCGATGCTCCGGGAACAGCATCGGCAGGCGCGGACAGGGCGTCGGCCGCGACATCGTAACCGAATATCCCTTGCCCGGCTCGATCGGGATACGACAGTCCAGTTCCGCCGCCAACCGGGAACTCCAGGCGCCGGTCGCGACCACCAGCCAGTCGGCCGCCAAGTCTCCCTGCGACGTATCGACTCGGGTCACGCGCCCCGCCCCCTTGCTGATGCCGCGCAGTTCGCACTGCTCCAGAAACGTGACGCCCTGATCCCGCAGGCGCTGCGACCAGGCGGCATTCAACCGGTCCGGCCGAAGGGAGGCGTCCCCTGCGTAGTGAAATGCGCCGGCAAGGCCGGGCTTCAGGGCCGCGTCGAACGCCGGCAGGTCCGTGCCCTCGATCCGCTTTGCGGTGACTCCAAAGTGCTCCGTCAGGAAGCGGTCCGTCTCGGCGAACTCCCGCATGCCGTGTTCGGTGCGGAGGACATACAGCAACCCGGTCTGCTTCCATTCGCACTCCAGCCGTTCCTCTTCGAACAGCCGCTGATACTCGGTCATCGACGAATCGAGGATCGCCTTGAGGTGCCGGCCGGCGGTCAACATCTGTCGGCGGTGGCAGCGCCGGGCAAACTGCCACATCCAGTTCCACAGCGCCGGACTGAACCGCGGCTTGAAACGGAAGGGGGCGCGGGGATTGAACAGCGACCTGATCGCGACTCGAAACGCGCCGGGTTCGGTCAGTGGCAGCACGTGGCTCGGGCAGATATAGCCGCAGTTGGCGTGTGAGCAGCCGCCGCCGATTGTTCCCTTGTCAATGACCGTGACGCGAAGACCTGCTTTCGAAAGATAATGTGCGCAGGCGATCCCGATGATCCCGGCGCCGACGATAATGGCGCTGTCTCCCTGCGACGCCGGCTTCATGCGATCCCCTCGACGCGAATCCCCTGTCGAAACGGATCGCCCGGCTGTTGGATGAGGGTTGCGTCACCACACACATACGCGCGGCCGGTGATGCGGGGAATCACCCGGCCATCGGAAGCCTCGCAGTACGTCGCGGTGAATCGACTGCCGATGATGCTCTCCTGAACCCAGGTTGCGCCCGGGGCGAGTTTTCCGGCGGCTGCAAGACACGCCAGTTTGGCGCTGGTGCCGGTGCCGCAGGGAGAACGATCGTACGCGCCGCCGGGACAGTACACGAAGTTGCGGCTGTGGGCGCCGGGAGACGCCGGCGGGCCGAAGAACTCAATGTGGTCGATCTCCGCGCCGCCTTCTCCGGTGATCCCCTGGGTCGTGAGCGCCCGACGAACTTGTGCCGCGGCGTCGGACAGCGGCCGGATGTTGCCGGGCGAGATCGGCACGGGGGATTCCTCCACCAGAAAGAACCAGTTGCCGCCCCAGGCGATATCGCCGGTGATTGTTCCGAGCGTCTCCACATCGACGCGCACATTCGTCCGGAAGCGGTAGCTGGGGACATTCTCGATCGCGACCTGGTTGGCGTCGATCAGATCCACATCGACAATGCCGACGGGCGTCTCCAGCCGGTGCGCGCCCGGCGCCATCCTTCCGAGATACGCGAGCGTCACGGCGACGCCCATCGCGCCATGACCGCACATGTTCAGGTAGCCGGTGTTGTTGAAAAAGATGACGCCGGCAGCGCATGACGGGTCTTCCGGCTCGCAGAGCAGTGCGCCGACCAGTGCGTCGGAACCGCGCGGTTCGTTGATTGCCGTGCTGCGGTAACTGTCCGCCGTCTCCCGGAACCGGCGCAGGCGTTCCCGCAGCGGTCCGCGTCCGAGGTCCGGCCCCCCTTCGATGATGACCCGCGTCGGCTCTCCTTCCGTATGGGAGTCAATGACGCGCATCGCCGCCGTCGCCGAGCTCATGTGCCGGCTCCCGGCCACTTGCTCCACCATGTCTTGAACAGCTTCCATTGAGTCCGGGCGTACTCGCGCTGGCTGGCGCTCAGCGCATCGGACGGATTGAAGTGGTGTTCGTATTCCGAGTGGCCTTCCAGCACCATCAGGAATTTGTAGTAGAGGACGAGGTCCGGGCCTTCATCGAACGTCGAGAGCACGTGCAGCGCGGCATCCAGTTCCCGGGCCAGCCGGCGCGCTTCGACGTCGCCTGTCGCCGCCTGCTCACACAGACTGATCAGCCGCAGCACCGGCTTCGGCAGCGCATTGCCGACGCCCGTGATCGCCCCGACCGCGCCGCAGTGGACGAACCCGTGGAACACCTGCGTGTCGACCCCCACCATCAGGGCCAGGCTGGGATCACCGCTGGTGATGTGTTCAGCCGCATAACTCAACGAATCGGCGCCGCCGAATTCCTTGAACCCGACGAGGTTCGCATGGTCTCGGCGCAGGTCGAAGAACAGGTCCGCCTTCGTTTCGAAGCCGTAGTAGGGACTGTTGTAGATCACCGCGGGCAGGTTTCCGGCGGCCCTCAAGACGCCCGCAAAGTGGGCGCGCTGCGCCGCGGCCGATGTGCCGCGCGACAGGACGCGGGGGATGACCATCAGCCCGGCCGCACCGACCTCGCGTGCGTGCGCCGCGTGCGCCGTCGCCTGTCGGGGGTTCTGCGCGCCGGTGCCGACGACGACGGGAACGCCGGCCGTCGCGAGCCGCCGCACCCCTGCCTGTCGCTGCTCATCGGTCAGCAGCGGCCAGTCCCCCATCGACCCGCAATACACCACGGCACGCATGCCGGCGGCGATCAGCGACTTCCCCGTCTTCACCAGCGCGTCAAAGTCCGGCACGCCGTCGCGCGAACAGGGCGTCATCAGCGCGGGGATGCAACCGCGAAAAATCCCGGAACTGTCCGTCATTGTTGATCCTCGGTCTGGTCCGTCCTGTTCCACAGTTTCTCCAGCAGATCGCACATCTCCGGGTCGAATCGCCGGAGGTCCGTGCGCGAGAACGGGAAGAAATCGTTGGTGACAAAGTACGCCTCACTGCACTCGGCAAAATATTCCATCGGATTGGTCATGGCGTAGGCCTGCTCGATCGTGCTGCGATTTCCATTGCCGAAGCGGCGCTCGACTTTTGCGTATCGGTTGTCGGCCTGCGCGTTCTCGAACGCCGCCCTGATCTGCGGGTTCTCAAAGCCCCCCGGGAGCACGCGGTTGTGATACGCGTGCGCCAGCTCGTGCAGCGCGAAATTCGGCATGCGGTCCAGTTCCTGCTCAAACGAGCGGATGTTGGTGAATTCCACCCCCTTTTCCATGGCGGGATCACGACCGTTGGAACGCAGCCAACCCGCCTCGGGGTGGAACTCCGCAGTCGGCCGCTTTCCGGGATACTCCGGATTGAAATAGAGCGGCACCTTCTGCAGTTCGACCACTGCGGCCTTTGGCACGATGTGCGTGATCTCGTTCAGTTGGCGGTCAAGCAGCACGACGGCGCGCTCAGCGAGATCCGGCTCGGTGGCCAGCAGCTCGCGGCTGATGTGCAGCGTCCAGTCTCGCACGGACCGGGTCTCGTATGTCGCGCCAGCGCGTGCATCGCCTGTCAGGTTCCGACTGCGGCCCTGCGTTTTGCTGGTCTCCAGCAGTTCCTTGAGTCGCTGCCCGATGTCGGGACGCGCGGAATAGAGGTTTGTCCGTTCTCCAGGATCGTCCTCGAGGTTGTAGAGTTGGCCGGTCGCTTCGGGATCCGTATCGGGCAACGCGAACGCCTGGAGTGCACCGCGGCTGTAGTCGTTGCCGCCGGAGCCGCGATGGTCCAGGTACTTCCACGGACCCTGCCGGATGGCGAGCGCCAGGCTGATCGTCTGGTGCAGCGTGTAATCGCGCGCCGGCCGGTCGCCGCTCTCCCCACGCAGCGCCGGCAGGAAGCTGGCGCTGTCGGGCGCGGCGTCTTCCGGCAGGTTCGCTTCCGTAATCGCTGCGCAGGTTGCCATCACATCCGTGAGGCAGACGGTTTGATCGGTTGTGGCGTCCGGCTTGACGTGGTTCGGCCAGCGTACGATCAGCGGCACGCGATGCCCCCCTTCCCATTGGTCCCGTTTCATGCCGCGCCACGGGCGGGCGCCGTCGTGGTCGTAGTCCTGCCGCATGTGAATGACGGTCGTGGTCTCGGGACCGTTATCGCTGGAAAAGAACACGAGCGTGTTGTCGGCCACTCCCAGCCGCTCGAGCGTCTGCATCAGTTCGCCGACGATCCAGTCCAGTTCGTGAATGAAATCGCCATGCGGTCCCGCCTGCGTGGCGCCGTGAAAACGCGGCGCCGCGAAGGACGGCAGATGCACGGCCTGGGTGCAGTGCAACAGAAAGAACGGTTTGTCCGGCTGCCGCCGCACATGCTCTTCCAGGAATTCCTGGCTTTTGCGGAGGAACACCAGGTCGACCTCCTGCAGATCGAAGTCCGGAGCGATCAGGCCGGGCCGATTGTCGTTCGCGTAGGGATGTTTCGGGAGTGGTGCCTTGTCGAGCGGTCCCGTCGGCGGCACCGGGATCCGGTCGCCGTCGATGAATGCATACAGGAAGTCCGTCGTCGGACAACAGGCCGTGCCGAAGAACCGGTCGAAGCCGCGATGGATCGGCGCATCGGGAATCGCGCGCGAGTAATCAATCTGCTTGACCCCCTCGACGCCCCCCTGCGTGATCCGGTTCCCTCCGGCATCCAGAAACGTCAACCCGACATGCCACTTGCCGGTCATTGCCGTCGCGTAACCCTGATCGCGCAGCATCTGCGGCAGCGTAAGCTGGTCCTCGCGGATCAGGCAGGGGCCGCCGGTCCCCACGAACACTCCGCGGTAGTTGATCCGAAACGCCATCCTCCCGGTGAGCAGGCTGTAGCGACTCGGCGTGCACACTGTCGATGCCGAATGGCCGTCGGTGAAGCGCATCCCCTCTTTTGCCAACCGGTCAATGTTGGGCGTCGGCACTTTCGCCTGATCGTTGTAGCAGGTGAGGTCGCCGTACCCGAGATCGTCGGCCAGAATGACAAGGATATTGGGCCGGCTGGCTGGTTCGGCCGCGGTACTGCATCGGCACGCGAGGACAACCATCACAAGAATGAGCAGCGTGATACCGACGTATCGTAAGTTTCCGGATTTCATGCTCGTTTCGCTTTGCACGGACCATTCCGTCAGTTGGTGGCGGCCTTTTTCTTTCCCGTCTTCGCGGGCTTCTGGTTCCCAGCCGCAGGCGGCTCATCCTGTGTGCCGAACTTCGCGCGGCGGTCCCGCTCGTGGCGCTCGGTGGTACTGAACGTCCCTTCGCGGACCGGTTCGTGCTCCTGTTCCGCCAGCGCCGTGAGTCGGGCCAACTCGTCTGGCTTCTCCGCGGCGAGGTTCTTCATTTCGCCGGGATCACTGCTGAGGTCGTACAGTTCCCACGGCCTGTTCCGGTTCGGCCGCACGGCACGCCACTGTCCCTGACGAATCGCCGACGACGCGGCGGTCTCCCAGAAGAGGTACTCGTGTTGTCGCTGTGCCCGGCCGGCGGCGGCTTCACCCAGGAGTTCCGGGACGAAGGAGATGCCGTCGATGTCCGTCGGGACCGTTGCTCCGGTGAGTTCGGCAATCGTCGGCAGCACGTCCGGGAAATAGCCGAGGAACTCGCTCGTGCGGCCCGGCGGGATCTTCCCGGGCCAGCAGGCGCAGAACGGGATCCGTACTCCCCCTTCATACGGCGTCCCCTTGGCGCCACGAAATTCAGCGCCGGACTGCGGATGCTTGTTCGCACTGTGTACGCCCCGCGGAAACTCCTCCGACTTGAAATAATCCGCACCGCCGTTGTCGCCGCAGAAAAAGAACAACGTGTTCTGCTCGATGCCGAGTTCCCTGAGCAACGCCACGATCTCTCCGACTTCGCGGTCGACCATCGACACCATCGCGGCATACCGGCGTGCCGGCTCGGGCCACGGCTTTTCCCTGTAGATTGCCCAGGCCGGGTCGGAGTCGGGGATGTCGAAATTGCCGTGCGGCGGCGTGTAGGGGAGGTAGGCGAAGAACGGCTCCCGGGCATGGTCGCGGATGAACTTCATCGCCTCCGCGTGAATAACATAGTGCGAGTACGTCTGGCCCGTGCGGCCGCCGTTGTTGCCTTCCTGCGGCACCTCTTCGCTGTTCCGGATCAGATACGGCGGATAATACGTGTGGGCGTGGACCTGATCGTAGTAGCCGAAGAACACATCAAACCCGTGCTGCTCCGGGACGCCGGTGGAATCGCGGCCGCCGAGCCCCCACTTCCCGAAGCCCCCCGTGGCGTAGCCCCGCGTTTTGAGCATCGAGGCGATTGTCTCTTCCTCCGCCCGCAGCGGCGTGCCGCCGCCGTTCAGCCGCACGGAGGTGTGGCCGCCATGCTTGCCCGTCATCAGCGTGCAGCGCGTCGGCGCGCACACGGAGCCTCCGGCAAATATATGGCGAAAGATCACGCCGCCGGCGGCCAGCTTGTCGATGTTCGGCGTCTGGATCGTTGTGCCGCCCATGAAGCCGGGTTCGTAGTACCCCAGTTCGTCCGACATCAGGTAGACGATGTTGGGTCCCGACGGATTGTTTTGCGCCCCTTGCGCGAGAGCGGCCGACGTCGCCAGCAACGGGAGTGTGAGGAGGTATGTTCTCATGGCGTGGATGACGACCTTTCTTTCTGCTGCCGCTGCTGTCGGGCCGGCCGGCGATTCGGCTCTTCGGCGGCCGCATCAGGATCCATCCGTCGCAGCAGCGCCTCATCCGGCCCGCCGCCGAACTGCTTCCAGTACAGTGCCTTGAACGGATTCATCTTCGGGCCCACGACGTCCTCGTTCACGAGCAGCGGCTGTACGTCATCCCACCATTGATCGTACGCCGCACGCAGCTTCGCCGCGACGTCGGGATGCTCGGCAATGACGTTTGTCTTTTCGCCCGGATCCGACTGCAGGTCATACAATTCCGCGTTGTTGACCAGTGTGTATCGCGAGTTCTGAATCGCACACTTGGAATACTTCGCTTCCGCCGCCTGGCCTTTTGGCCAGCGACCCACGTGATGCACCAGCGTGCGGTCGGCCCACTCCGTCCGCGGATCTGTCAGCAGCGGACACAGGCTCCGCCCCTCGACCTGCCGACGCACTTCGTCGGACAGGCTGGCCCCGCTGATTTCGGCCAGCGTGGGGAAGATGTCAATGTGCGCGCTGAGCGCGTCGCACTCCACACCCGCCGACACGCCGCCGCCCGGCCAGCGGAAGTACGCCACCGCCCGCGTTCCCCCCTGATACGGCGTCCCTTTGCTCCCGCGCAGTCCGCCGTTGAAGAGTTTCGTCCCCGCCGTGCCGCCGTTGTCGCCGGTGAAGTAGATCACCAGCGTGTTCTGTCCCAGCTTCCATTCGTCGAGTTTCTGCAGCAACTGGCCGAAGTTCGTGTCGATGTTCTCGATCATGCCGAAGAACTTGGCCATCTCCTCATTGACGCCCGGCTTCCCCAGGTACTGTTGGTAATACGCTTCCGGCACCACGTGCGGGCCATGCGCCGCGTTGAGCGGAATGTAGGCAAAGAACGGTTGCTTGCCGGAGCGCGTGGAGTCGATCCAGCGGAGCGCCTGGGCGAAGAACAGGTCGGTGCAGTAACCGGTCGTCTTCTCGAACTTCCCGTTGTGCCACAGTGCCGGATTGATGTTCGTGTTGCCGGGGGCGTCGCCGCACGATCCGGGATAGGTCTGGCCGATGCCCCCCGCGCCGTGGATGTAAACTTCGTCAAAGCCACGGTTCTCCGGCCGGTACGCTTCTTCGTCCCCGAGATGCCACTTGCCGAAAATGCCGGTGGTGTAGCCGGCCGACTTGAGCATCTGGGCGAGCGTGTATGTCTTCAGGCTCATCCGCTCGCGCTCCTGAATCGTATGCGTGACGCCATTCCTGAATTCATGCCTCCCGCTCATCAGCGACGACCGGCAGGGCGAACAGGTCGGGCTGACATGAAACCGGGTGAACGCCAGGCTCTGCTGCTGGAACGCGTCCACCGCGGGCGTGCGAATCACGGGATTCCCCAGGCAGGCGTAATCGCCGACCCCCACATCGTCGGGCATCACCAGAATGATATTGGGCGGTGGCGTGTCCGCGGCCCCGGAGGCGTTGTCCCGGGCGCCTGCGGACAGCAACGCGATGATGGCACTCCCGATGACACGCGGAATTGGATGCGTCTTCATCAGATGGTTTCCCGGTTCAGGTTCTGGCGGTGTTCACTCGTCGCGCGGCCCATCGGACTTACCGGCCGGTCCATTTCGTTGTATGTCATCCGGTCACCTCCACCACGCGGGGGCCGATCATTTCAGGCCGCGGCTCGATTCCCAGGCCAGGAGCCGTCGACGCCCGCATGTAGCCGTTTTCTCTCTGCGGCGCGCCGGTCGCCGTGCTGACAGTCACATAACTGTTGAAATCCGTGCTCGTAAACCGGAACTCTTCCGGCGTGCTGTGCGCCAGGTGCGCGATCGCGGCCGTCGTGATGTCGCCACCCCACGAATCCTCAAGCGTCATGGCGATTCCCATGCTGACGCACAGGTCGCGCGCCTGCCGGGTCTTCGTCAGTCCCCCGAGCTTGCTGATCTTGAGGTTCACCACGTCCATCGCGAGGTCGGCGCGGGCG
>CAZWGW010000069.1:0-15938 GCA_964633565.1 uncultured Planctomycetaceae bacterium | reverse complement strand
CTGGTCGTTCTGCGTCTCCACAATCAGCTTGACTGCCGCCCGCAGTTTGCTCCCCAGCTTGTCGTCCTCGTCGGCGTGCATCAGCATGCCGTACGCTTCGGCCAGGAACAGCGTCGCAAAGCCGTGCCCGTACATCCGGTCCTGTCCCGAGAACGCCTGCGCCGAGATGTAGCCCTTGGAGTCGGTGTTCGCGACCAGGTAGTCGATGCAGCGTTCGATGTGCTTCCCGAACGGTCCCCGCCCCGGCACGCTCCCGCTCGACAGGAACGCCAGTCCCGACAGTCCGCACACCGCCACCCCCGCAGCATAGCCGTTGTTGCCGAACGCCCCTTTGAGCTGTCCCTGTGTGACCTGCGACTTGCTCAGCCACGCCAGCCCGCGGTCAATCGCCTTCTTCGCCTCTGCCGTGATCAACTCCACGCCGGCCCGCTCGCTGGAGCGATTCGGCTCCTGAGCGCGCGTGCCGCGCAGCGGCGCAGCGCCAGCGAGCGCGAGTGCCGCACTGTGGGCCAGAAATCGGCGTCGGGTCAACATGCATGCCTCGCTTTGTGATGTCGTGATTGCCAATTGCGAATTGCGAATTGCAAATTGCAGATTTGCAGTTTGCAGTGATCAAGTTGCAATGCTCCCGACACTTTGCAATTCCTACCCCTCGCCGAATACCGGCACGTAATTGTACGGCAACTGCAGGATAATCAGCGCCATGGCCGCACCGTATTCCTCTCCGAAGCCTGCGTCGTCCCACCCGCCGCTCGTCCGCTGGTGCTTGAGCAGCGTATCGCGGATGTCCGTGTACCAGCCGGACCAGAAGTCGCCGCCGGCGTGCCACATCGCGACCGCCGCGTAGTACTGCGTGTAAAAGAAACCCGAGAAGTGCCCCTGTGCCATCTGCCCGTTCGGCTTGTTCCGCCAGATGTAGGCCAGCCCTTTCTCCACCTCGGGCCCTTCGTAAAATCCCGCGCTGTTGAGTGCCACGACGCCGGCGGCCGTCAGCCCGACCGTGACGCGGCCGCCGCGGAGCAGGTACTGAAACGTCCCGTCGCCGGTCTGGCTGCGCTTCACGTAGTCGATGCACTTCTCGCGGGTCTTGGCCGGCACCTCCAGCCCGGCGTCGCGCGCCGCGCGGAGCGCCATGATCTGGCAGATCGTAATCGACAGGTCCGCCTCGCTCTTCAGGGGCTGATATCGCCAGCCACCTTCGTCGTTCTGCGTCTGGACGATCAGATTCACCGCGGCCCGCAGCTTGTTTCCGACCTTCTCATCGTCGTCGGAGTGCATCGACATGCCGAAGGCTTCCGCCAGGAACAGCGTCGCGAAGCCATGGCCATACATCCGGTCCTGGCCGCCGAACGCCTGCGCGGAGATGTAGCCTTTGGAATCGGTGTTGGCGAGCAGATAGTCGACGCAACGGTCGATGTTCCGGCCGTAGCTTCCCCGCCCCGGCACGCTGCCGCTCGACAAAAACGCCAATCCCGCCAACCCGCACACCGCGACGCCCGCCGCATAGCCGCCAGTGCCAAACGCGCCTTGGAGCTGTCCCTGTGCGATCTGCCGCTTGCCGAGAAACGCCAGCCCGCGCTCGATCGCGTTTTTCGTTTCCGGCGTAATCAGTTCGACCCCCGCCCGTTCGCTGGACCGCTTCGGCACCTGTGACCACGCGCACCGCCACGGAGCTGCGCCGGCGAGTGCCAGCGCGGCGCTGCGCGTCAGGAATCGGCGTCGCGTGATCACTGAAGACCTTTTTTGGTTTCACCGGGCAATTGCAGAATTCAAATTCCCAATCTGCAATCTGCAATTCGCTTTTTGCAATGACTACTCAATCGGTGGGCGCCTCTTCTCCCGCGTCGTACACCACTTCGCACCGCGGCAGCGCCTGCCGCAACGATTCGACCCCCTGTTCCGTGATGTTCGGCCCCACCACCCGCAGTTCAAACAACCGCTGGTGCTTCTTCAATGACTCCAGCCCCGCGTCCGTGATCGGCGCCCGGCTGTGCACGTGCAGCCGCTCCAGGCGCGGCAGCTCTTCCAGCGTCTTCAGCCCGACGTCCGTGATCTGTGTGCGATCAAGACACAGGATCTCCAGCCGCGGCAATTCCTTCAGATGGACCACGCCGGCATCCGTGATTGCCGTATCGAACAGATACAGGAATTTCACCTTCTTCAGCCTGGAAACCTGCGCCAGGCCCGCATCGGTGATCTTCGTGCTCGACAGATTGAGGATGTACACATCCGGCAGCGCGGCGACGTGTACCAGGTCCTCGTCCGAGATGGGGGACCCGTCCAGGTCGACTTCAATGAGCTTGTCCCCCACTCCAAAGTCGAACCCCGCCTGCAGTTTCTGCAGCGCGTAGACATGCTCCTTCAGTTCCGCGGGAATTGAGGCCGGCAATCGCGACAGCGCGGCATCGATCTCCTCGGCCGTGGGGGGCTTCGGCTCGGCCGTGGCGAGTTCTTCCGATGGTGAGACAACCGGCTCATCGGTCGATCCAGTTGTTGCCGGAGCGGGTTGTTCGATCGCTCCCGTCGACGACGGTCCGGTGGTTTCCTGCCGCTCGCTGATACCGTTGGTTTCCGCCGCGGGCGCGCCATTCGCTGCCGGCGCGTCCGCCGCATCATCATTGCAGCCTGCGGCCAGTAGTGCCGTCAGCAGTCCGGCCATGAGCAGTGAGCATCGATCGTCACCAGCGCGCGGATGGGGCCGGCTCAATTCTCTCCCCATGCGGGGCCCTCGCTGTTGCAGGTTGACTGAGGCGATCGGTGGCTTTCCAGTCCCTCGTGAATCCCTCTCCGCATCATGGACCATAACGGGTCGGCCGGCTCATGACAAGTTGTCTGTATTTCGACGCCATTGACCCGGGCGCTTTGAGCGTCCGGGTCACTCAATCATGTGCTCAATTCCCCTTGCTGACGACGATCAATTGCTTGCCGTCCGGCGTCCAGCACATCCCCACGTTGTTGAAATGCGGATCCTGCCCCGGAAACAGCTTCGGCGGGTCGTCGGTGTCCGGGTCGAACTCGTACAACTGCGTCCGGCCGCGCTCCGGGCACGGAAAAGCGCACACGATGCGCCGGCCGCCGGGGTGCCACGCGAAATCGGCGTAGATCCCCTGCACCGCGTGCCGCCGCTGAAATCCGAGTTCTGCGCCGGCCGCGTTCACGATTGCGATCTCATGGACTCCGTCGGCGTTCGTCCCCTTGAAACAGATCCGCTCGCTGTCGGGCGACCACGTCATGTTCCAGAAGATCTCCCGGTAGGGATTGGCCTCGCCACCCAGTACCTCGCTCACCGTTTCTGATTCGACGTCGTACACCATGATCGAAGTTCCCTCATAGAACCCGATTTTCCTGCCGTCCGGCGACCACTGCGCGCCCCATGCGCGGCGGACGTATCGGTGTTCCTCTCCATTCGCTTTCATGATCCACACGCCGTACGTCTCATTGCGGGAACAGGCAAAATACTGCCCGTCCGGCGACCACGACGGCATCATCCCGGTGCAGAGTTCCCGCCGATTGGAACCGTCGGCGTCAACGGCGAAGATCGTGGGCGGCGTGAGTTGCTGATTGTTCTCCCCCACTTTCCATGCGTCGAACGCGATCGTCTTCCCGTCCGGCGAGACTTCGGGTGAGCCACCGGCCTGATAACCCTCCGGGTGAAACAGTTTCCGCCAGCCAGCGCCATCCGCACCGAGCAGGTAATATGTGGGCCCGCGATTCGTCTTGAAGATGTACTCGTCCAGGCCCAGCACGCCGTCATGATTGACGTCGAGCCGCTGGAAATACTCCCGCCGCAGCAGCGGATAGTCGCCGTCGTTCCATGTGAAGTCCGCGAACGACAGGCGTTCATCGGCGTCCCGGTCAAGGGGATGATCGTGCCACTTGACGATCGGGTTCCCCAGTGGCGAGACGCGGTATTCGGTCAGCGACAGCACGCCGTCGCCATCCAGGTCTTAGGCGGGCTACCCATGGACGGCGATGCGTTTTTTCCAGTCCGGCGCGCCGGCGACCTGTTCCTCGCGGTCGGCCCGTCCGTCGAGGTTCGTGTCGAGTCGTCGGAACTCGTTCACCACGTCGATGCGGCCCGAACCGGGGACCTGTTTCCACTCCTGCGCGGAGATGGTCCCGTTCCGATCCGCGTCGCCGGCTGCAAAAACGTCCCCGTTCTCACGGCCGCCGAACTTGATCGCTGTGAACTCCTCGGCGTCCAGTTCGCCGTCGCGGTCCGTATCGCAGTGGCCGAAGTGCATCATGTTGTACACGCACCCGTTCGGCAGCCGCAGCTGTTCGCCGTCGGTCGATCGCACGCCGAGCATCATTTCGATTGCCCGCACTCCCTCGTCCCGCTCAATGCGGCCGCTGCCGTTTGCGTCAAAATGCTCCGAAACGTACACGGCTGTCGGCGTGTCCGGCCCGATCCGGCTCCCCGTCAGCGTCTCCAGGTACTGCGAAAACACGGCGATCTTCGGCGCGGCGTCGCCTCCGGCGTTCCAGTTTGGGAACTGCTGTTCGAACAGTCCCACAGAGCTGGCGACATAGTCGTCGAGCGGGTCCGGCAACGGCCCACGCCGGTCCACGGGAAACACGGTCGGCTGCGTCGCGAATTCGTCCGCACTCAGGAAACCGTCGGCATCCAGATCGAACAGCCGGAAGTCCCGCTCTGCAACCTTCCGCTCGTCTTTGGCGCGGACGACAAACTCCGCCTCGCTGAGCCGGCCGTCGCGATCGGCGTCCCACTCCGCCAGGATCTGCTCCGGCGTCCGGGAATTCTGAGCGCTGGCACTCGATGCACAGACGGCCGCAACCAGCAGCCAGGCGGCGCGGATCGAAGTTTCTGTGTGGGACATCGTCACCTTGCCCTTCGCTGGCGCCTTCACGCTTCTCAAAAATCCCCGCTCACCACGATCAACTGCCGGCCGTCCGGCGTCCAGCAGGCGTCCTGATTGTTCAGTTCCGGGTCCTGACCGGGCAACAGCGCCGGCGGTTCGTCTCCGTCCGGGTCGAACTCGTACAACTGAAACCGCCCCCGCTCCGAATTCATCATTGAGAACACGATCCGGTTTCCCTGCGGGTGCCACGCGAAGTCCGCGTAGATCGCGCCGCCGGCGTGCCGCACGCGGAACCCCAGTTCGGCGCCGGACGCGTTGACGACCGCTACCTCTTCAACGCCGTTGGAACGCTGTCCTTTGAGGCAAATCCGGGTACTGTCGGGAGACCACGTGAAGTTCCAGTAGATCTGCTGGTAGGGGTTCGCCTCGCCCCCCAGCACTTCGTGCGTCTTGTCCGTCGCCAGGTCGTGGACCAGCAGTTGCGTCCCCTGGTAGTACGCCAGCTTCGACCCGTCCGGCGACCACTGCACCCCCCACGCGCCGCACACGTGCCGGCTTTCCTTCCCGTCCGCGTGCATCTGCCACACTCCGTGCGGCTGCCCCCCGCGCGAGCAGGCAAAGTAGTACCCGTCGGGCGACCACGTCGGCATGTTCCCCGTGCATAACTCGCGCGGCCGCGTCCCGTCGATGCCGATCGAGAAGATCTTGTACGGCCCCGCCTGATTCCCGCCCACCGCGGCCTGGCAGGCGTCGAACGCGACCGTCCGGCCGTCGGGCGACACCGCCGGCGATCCGCACTGCTGGTAGCCCGGCACGTTGAACAGTTTCCGCCACCCGGTGCCGTCGGCGTTCATGACAAAGAACGCGTCCGGGACCCGCGACCGGAAGATGAATTCGTCATTCGACAGCCGGCCGTCCTGATTCCGGTCGAACCGCGAGAAATACTCCCATCGCAGGATGGGGAACTCCTCCGCGCCTGCCCAGGTGAAGTCCTGGAATGTCAGGAACCCGCTGTCATCCGGGTCGGGGATCTGTTCGTGCCATTTCGCGATCGGGTTCCCGACGGGACAGAACTGGTACTCGCTCAGCGAGAGCGCCCCGTCGCCATCCAGGTCAAATTCGGGAAAGATCCGCGCAGCAAGCGGCCGCTTCCAGTCGGGGACGCGCTCCTTGAGTTCCGCAGGACTGACTTTTCCATCAAGGTCCGCGTCAAAGTGCCGAAACTCCTGCAGGGTCTCCACAGTTCCGACCCCCGGCATCTCCTTCCACTCGCGAAACGACACGCGGCCGTTCCCATCGGCATCGATCTGCCGGAAGACGTCGTTGACCCGCCCCTCCAGATAAGGCTGCGCCGTGAACTCCTGCAGCGACAGGCTGTCGTCCTGGTTGCGGTCCAGATGGCCGAAGTGCATCAGGTTGTAGACCCGTCCGGACGGCTCGTGGATCACTTCGCCGTCGCGCCGCCGCACTCCCCATGCGGCGTACACGTACGTGTACGCCTCGTCCCGGGTCACCATTCCATCCCCGTCCCGATCGACGCTGATCGGTGCGAACAGCCACTGCAGCGGCGTGGTGAACAGTTCCTTCGACGCCGACACAAACTGCCCCGTGCTCATCTTTCCATTGCGGCTCTTGTCGAGTGATTGCCAGACGGCGTCGATCTGTTTGATCTGCGCCTGAACGCGTGCGTGGAACGGCTCGCCCGGCAACGCTCCACGGTCGCGCGGGGCGACCACCATCGGGAGCGTCGTGAACTCGGCCACGCTCAGCGCGCCGGTCTCGTCAAAGTCGAACAGGCGGAAATCCCGCCGCGCGATTTCCTGCGGCGGCCCGGCGTGTGCCACGAACTCCGCCTCGCTCAGCGTCCCGCTGCCGTCGTCGTCCCAGCGGCGAAACCGCTGTGCCGGCGGGATCGCATCCGAATGGAAGAAGAACTCGTCGATATCGAGCGCCCGGTCCCGATTGAGGTCCAGCCGCGCGAAGAAGTCCGCCGCAAGCGCCAGTGCACCGATCCCCTGGTTCCGCTCAAACTCCGCGAATTCCAGCCGCCCGTTGTGATTGGTGTCGTGACGCGCGTCGTGCCACAGGTGCTGTGCGTTGGCCAGCGGACACGCCGCGTACTCCATGTAGCTGAGTCCCCCGTTTCCGTCGCGGTCGAACCCCGGAAACACGTACGCCGCCAGTTGCCGTTGCCAGTCCGGCGCGCCGGTCTCCAGTTCCGCGCGACTGACGGCTCCATCGAGGTCTGTGTCCATCCGCAGGAATTCCCCGACGGCGCCGATCGTCCGCATCGGGTTCGCCGCCCATTCCGGATAGGTCACCAGGCCGTCAGCGTCTGCATCCGACTTGCGGAAAACCTCCTCGACACGGTCGCCGTCGTATCCGTGCTGGCGACACTCTTCCAGCGTGAGCGAGTCGCTGACGTCCCGGTCGATCAGTTTGAACCCCATCCAGGCGACGCAGCGCCCGTCCGGCAGCCGCACCAGTTCACCCTGGGGCCGCCGGATGCCCCAGGCGATTTCCAGCACCAGCCGGCACTCGTCGCGCGCCACAACGTCGTTGCCGTCGCGGTCCCAGACGGCGATTCGTGTGTCGCGCAGCGCGGGCTCGACCTCGGTAAGCGTCGCCTGACCGAACTCGGCAGTCGACAGACTCCCGTCGGCGTTCCTGTCCCAGGCGGCCCAGCCCTGCTCGACGGCGCTCATTGCCAGCGCCACGCGTTCCGCCTGCGGATCGGGATATGGTCCGCGTTCCGCGTCAGCGACCAGGATCTGCACGCAACGGAACTCCGCCAGAGTCAGCACTCCGTCGCGGTCGGCGTCAAAGACCCGGAATTCGCGCCGCCCGTGTGGTGCCTGTTCGGCGCTCAGCGCCGCCAGCATTTCGTCGACGCTCAGCCGGTCGTCACGGTTCGAGTCCAGTGCCTGAAACCGCTGCGCCGGACTGTCTGGTATGGGCTGGGCCTTTGCGTCATGCAGCACGCACACGGACAGTGCGCCGAGCAACCCGATCCAGCGTCCGGTTCGCCACAGAGTGGACAGCATCGGCGACTGGCCTCCGTACAGTGAGGGGCGTCAATCGTACAAGACTCACCGCGCACGACTTCCGCCACTATAGTCGACGCTCCGCTCACCGCTCAACGTACCCCTTCCCGGTCTTCTCCGCGATCAGTTTCTCCGCGTGTGCGGCGGCAGCGTCTTCGTCTCCGAACGTCTTCGTCTGCGACTGCCCGTTCGTGCCGATGCGCCCGAAGCGGACCGTAACCGACGTTTCATCGACGGTGATCTCCCAGAACTTCGACGACTTCCCCTCGACAAACTCAAAGTACCGGCGCCCGACGTTCCCTGTGCTTTCTTCAGCACTCGTCGGGCCCTTCGTCGCTGGCGGCTTGGACGTACACTCTTTTGCTGCCGCACTTCCTGCGCCCGCCTTCCTCACAGCCGCGCGCACCCGCACGAACGACGGAAACCGCGGCACCCCTCCGTCCGAAAGTTCCTGGTAGCGAAACGTGATCGTACTTCCGATCTCCGGCGGCGCCTCGCGCTGCTTGTCGCTGAAGCCAGTTCCGACCGAGAATTCGGTGCCGTCCGGAATGCGGACGACCAGAGCGCCAAGCCGCCCCTTGTGCCGCCCTTTCCCCGCCACATGGTCGACGACGACCGCCTCCGCGTCGTGAAACGTCTTGACCTTGAGCAGCGACGTCGACCGGCCGACCTCATACCGGGAACCTGGCTGCCGCAGCATCAGCCCTTCGCCTCCGAGCGACTCGACCCGCGCCAGTTCCTCGCGCAGGTGGTCGACGCCCCGGCAGCGCGCGTGTTCGTGCGCCAGCAGAAAATCGGAGCCGATGCCGCGCACACACTCATCGACGGACTTCAGACGCTCCTCAAACGGCGCTTGCAACGCCGGTGCGTCGAACACGACGTACCGCACGTCGCGCCAGTGATCGCTCTTGTCCTGCCGGCGGACGATACTCACCGTCCGTTGAAAGGCCTTGCGGCCGAGCCACAATTCGCCGTCGAGCGGCGTCGCGGGGAGCCCCTCCACGAACCAGTCCGGCGCGTGAAACTCGTTCCCCAGCCGCGACAGGAACCGCGTCCCGTCCCAGTACGCCCGCACGCCGTCCAGCTTTTCACTCATCCACCAGTCGGTGAGGTCGACGTCGTTCTCCCACACGTGGGCCAGCAGCAGCGGCGGGCCATCGTTCGCAGACTCATCCTCGTCCTTTTTCCGGGGCGGCGCCGCGCTCCCCACGCGGGCCTCCTCGGCCGCGTCCCCCCGGAGCTTGCGGATGTGCTTGCACGTTCGCTGCTCAATCGCCAATGACTGGTTGCGCCAGGCCGGACACGTGCAGGAATACACCCCACCAGTGTTCTTGATGATGTAGGGCGCTTTGGCCGAACCCTGGATTTCAACCGACTCGCCGTCTTCGAGATCGCGCATCGCGATGCTCCTGCTGGTGTTGACCGACGCGTTAACTGGCCCCTGTCCTCGCCGGATTGCGGTGTGGAGAATTCAATGTTGCGATCGGACAGGAGCGGCTTTGACAGAATACCGGCGCTGCGCGTGAGGTGGTATGGAGGGGCGTCGCTGTGACTGCTGGAGTCCTGTCAACACTCCACGCGCGTCCCGTTCGGCCAGAGGAATGATGTTGTCCCAATTGACTGAGCGCGGAGCCATTGCCCACGGCACGCATCGGCGACGCCGGTTTTCCCACCTCGCGCCGGACTGAGATTCTCGGATTCCCGGACTCGATTCCGGGGCACGTTGTCGGCAGAATGGCGGCCAGTCGTTGTATTCTCCCGAGTTGTTTGCCAGCCTTCGTCATGACACGCTCCACCTGCTGCTCGACATTATGCCTCCTGCTCGCGAGTCTGGCTGCCGCCCCGGCACAGTGCGCGGAAGGCCCCGCCGCCGATCGAACTGCGGCGCGCGTCATGTTGCCGGACCTGCATCTGCTGGAGCCGGTCTGGGCGTCCCCGATCTCGTGGCGCGAGAGCACGATCCTGTTGCAGACGGAAGCGGGCGGTCCGCTGACGGGGCGGCTGGCATTTGAGGCAACGGAGGTGATTTCCGTCACTCTGGCGGACTGCACGCGGACCTTCACCCCCGGTCGCGACTTTCGATTGGGAGACGACCGGCGCACACTGCAGTTCCCCGCCGACGCCACGGTGCCGTTTCTCAAACAGACTGATCTGTTTCCACCCGCCGGGGCGCCGGACAGTTACAGGCACCGCGTCAATCATCCTGATCAGAATCTGCTGTATCACGCGGGAAGCTGGTTCCACGCACGACAACTGGAAGTCACCTACCGCCGCGCGTCAACGGACTGGCCAGGCAAACTGCCGCCGTGGGACGAACACGCGCTCCCCAGAACACTGGCGCGCCTGCGGGCCGGCCAACCGCTCCGGATCGGCGTCAGCGGCGACAGCATTGCGGCGGGCGGCGACGCCTCCGGGCCGTCAATGACGCCACCCCACATGCCCCCCTTTCCGGAGTTGGTGGCCGCGCAACTGCAGGAGAGTTACGGGACGGAGATCGCGCTGCACAACCGGGCGGTTGGGGGCTGGAGCATCGCCAACGGAAACGACGATCTCGACAAGCTGCTCGCCGAGGACCCGCACCTGATCATCGTCGCCTACGGCATGAACGACGTCGGGCGGCGCGATCCGGACTGGTTCCGGAAGCAGGTGGAGACGTTCCTGCAGCGCGTGCGGGCCGCGAGCCCCGAGATCGAAATCATTCTCGTCGCGCCGATGCTGGGGAACGCGGAGTGGGTGCACACGCCGCGCGACATGTTCGCCAGTTATCGCGATGTGCTGGCGGGGCTGACGGGACCGGGAGTCGTGCTGGCGGACTTGACGGCGGTCTGGGAAGTGCTGCTGCAGCACAAGCACGATCTTGATCTCATCGGGAACGGCCTGAATCATCCCAACGACTGCGGCCACCGCTTGTACGCGCAGTCGATCCTGCGGTGGCTCGTGCCGACCCCCGCACGGCACGCACTGCCCACAATGCGGTCCGGCGAACCGGTCCGGATCGTCTGTTTCGGCGACAGCGTCACCGGACTCTATTACCACACGGGGGGACGCCGCGCTTACACCGACATGCTGGGGATCGCACTGCGGACGGCACTTCCCGGCGCCAGCGTAGAGACGATCAACGCCGGCGTCAGCGGACACACGACGGTGAACGCCCTGGAACGGATCGAACGTGACGTCCTGCGACACGAACCGACACTGGTCACCGTCATGTTCGGGCTGAATGACATGACCCGCGTGCCGCTGGACCAGTATCGCACCAACCTGGAAACGATCATCGCCCGCTGCCGGGCGGCGGGGGCGGAGGTGCTGCTCTGCACGCCGAACGCCGTCATCACGACGTCGGCGCGTCCGACCGAATCGCTGGAGCAATACTGCGCCGTGGTGCGCGACGTCGGCCGCGTACAGAATGTGCCGGTCTGCGACTGCTACAACAGCTTCGCCGCGCTGCGCGCCAGTGACCCCCTGGCCTGGCGGCTGCTGATGAGCGACGAGATTCATCCGAACATGGCGGGTCACCAGTGGATCGCGCAGGACCTGGCTCGATCGATTACCGGCCGACACGTCTCGCTGGCCGACATTCCGCCCCCTGCACCGGCCATTCCCCGGACTCTGGCACGTCTCGCGGCGAAGCAGCCCATCAGGGTCCTCGCGATGCCGCCGCTGGACACGTTCGTCGGACCCGCCCTGAAGGAACTTGACGCGGGCGTCGTGCTGGAGGTCTCCACCTGGCCGACCGCCGACAAGACCCTGGCGGAACTGGAACAGGACGCACAGTCGCGCGTCCGCGCGTTCCGGCCCGATCTGGTGCTGCTGTCCATTCCGCGCAGCGCTGCATCCGACTCACCGGAAGCCTTCATCCGCAGTTTCGCCTGGATCATGAACTGGTCGCTGAGCTTCGGCGCCCAGGAGTGGGACTGCGTGGTCGTTCATCCCTCGCTGGTCGATCCCGATCATCCTGATGCGGAGCACGATCCGCTCATCCGCCGGCTGGTCCGCGCTCAGGACCTCACGCTCGTCGATCGGCCTGCCAACGACCTGCGTTCCGCGGACCAACTTCTGACGGAGTGGTTTCGGAACCAGATGCGTTAAAACATGTCAGCGGGACGCATCCACGGAATTGGAGTGAGAAACTGCTGGCAGCAGCGCCGCAGTATGGGACCGGTTGCCCGTTCAGTGAAGCGGACCTTCTTGCTTCCGTTTGCAGTCACACCGAGGCTCAGCGCTGCATCACCACGCCGACCAGCAGGTCATACAGCGCATGGCAACCGACGGTGACGCCAAATCCGCGCCGCAGAAACAGCAGGCTGAACACGACCCCCGCCAGCGCGCGGAAGGCGAAACTGAACCAGCACGCCGGCGTCGCGACGATCCGGTCGACCGCCTCCGGAAAGGCCGTGATCCACCACTGCTGCTCGGCCGGCTGCACGTAGTGGGCCGCCGAGAAGATGAGGCTCGTCGCACCGACCGACGCCGCCAGCGCGAACCAGCGCGGCGTACACGGTCGCAGCGCCATGTAGCAGAGCGGCAGCAGCCCCAGTCGGAACAGTACTTCTTCGTAAATCCCCGCGCCGACGAACCCGACGGCCCGTGCGGCGCCCGGTCCAGTGGCAACCGTCGGCAGACTCAGGGTCGTGAGCGCAGCACACTCGAACCCGACATGCAGCAGTTGCCCCAGCACGACGAGCGCCAGTGCAAAGAGCAGGCTCTCGGCGAACATTCCGACGAGCGTCTCCAGCGAACAGCGCCAGGGATGCCGCTCCCACAGATGCCAAGCGCTGAGCAGCCCGATCACGAGCACGGGCAGCAGCCAAGGGTGCTGCAACCCGGCCGAGAACAGCCAGCCCCGCATCCAGAAGTCGGCCCCGTTGCGAAGTGCCGCATCGCCTCCCCCCAGCGACAACACGCCGAACTCATAAACGGCCAGCAGCGGCAGCAGGAACAACAGGGCCGCCAGCGGCCGCCGGGCCTGGCCCCAGTAGCTCTCCGCCCGGTCAAAGGGGGACGCCGATTCGGTCATTGCGCCGGATTCGAGAGGGACAGCCGTTGCGTTCGCGGGGAGTTTCCGCTGGAAGGACTGTCACTCGTATCGGCTGGGCGCACCGCTCCACGACACCCGGCCTCCGGTCGCGTGAAGCCGCTGGCCAGGAGACGGGGGAAATGATTGAATTTGTGCCGATGATTCCGCCGATTCCTGAGGTACTTGATTCTCGGGAAATCCGGCTCGTACAATGCGGTCGTGCCAGTCGTCGCGGCGGCAATTGCCGCGATGCCGGATTCGAGAGGGGGGACGTTTGCCATGGCAGCCCGAGCTGCAAGATCCGCCGCGCCTGTGATTTACAGTGCGCACGCGCCGTGGCGACGCTGGCTGCTCACGGACGGGTGCGGTTGTTGACGTCCGGCAAGACCGGACATCACCGATCGTGTGGCCGGCAACGGGAGTTGCCGGCCGTCTGACCCGCACTCCTGCGCCCATCCCGACAGGGAGGAACTCCGTCATGGCCACCGACTTTCGCCGCAAAGAACAGCTCACCGATCTGACAGACCGCATCGTCGAGAGCTACCAGGAGATCGGCACAATCAACCATCTCGGGCATTGCCCGCTCCCCAACGCCGCCGCGGTGGTCGAACTGTTGCAGGACCTCAAGGAGGTCCTGTACCCCGGTTACCGCCGCCGCCAGAACCTCCATCTGGGGAACGTCACCTATTATGTGGGGGACCTGATTGACGCCCTGCACGACAGGCTGACGCAGCAGATCGCCCGCGCGCTCCGCTACGCCGACGACATGCAGGGGAAAATGGACTGCGACGAGCGGAAGCGGATCGATTACGAGGCCCGGGGGCAGGACCACGCCATCCAGTTCCTGGAGGCGTTGCCGGAGGTCCGCCGCATCCTCGCCGACGACGTGCAGGCGGCCTATGACGGCGACCCCGCCGCCAGCGGACTGGATGAGATCATCTTCTGTTACCCCGGGCTGGAGGCAATCACGATCCACCGGCTGGCGCATCAGCTCTACCAGCAGAAGGTCCCGCTCATCCCGCGGATCATGGCCGAGCATGCACACAGCCAGACGGGGATCGACATCCATCCCGGCGCACGGATCGGGCCGTCGTTTTTCATCGATCACGGCACCGGCGTTGTGATCGGCGAGACGTGCGACATCGCCTCGCATGTGAAGATCTACCAGGGGGTGACGCTCGGCGCGCTGAGCTTCCAGAAGGACACCGATGGGAACCTCGTGCGCGGCGCGAAGCGGCACCCGACGATCGAGGACGGCGTGGTGATCTACGCCAACGCCACGATCCTCGGCGGAACGACGGTGGTCGGCGCGAACTCGGTGATCGGGGCGAGCGTCTCGCTGAGCAAGAGCGTGCCGCCGAACACGGTCGTCACGATCGAGAAACCGTCGCTGAAGTTCCGCGAGGCGTCTTGATGGGGCGTTTGCAATGCGGCAGCGCTTGCAGTACCTTGCGCAGTCCCGCAGGACGGACTTGCGAGTCCGTCCAATTTGCCGGCAAAGTCACATTCCGGACGGACTCGAAGTCCGTCCTACGGGCAAGAACGACGGGGAGTGAAAGGCTATCTCCCGTACGGTGAGGCCGTATGAACCGGGTCAGACGGGAAACCGAGCAGCCCTAAGTACCGTGCTCTCAGGTGTGCGTGGAGATAGCCTTTCACTCCCTTTCGCATATGTCCTCCCGCGGCAGTCTGGATGTCCGCCATGACGCGACACTCCTCACCGCCACTGTTTTCTCGAACATCGACGATGTTCATCGTCGGCGTGATCGTGGGATATTGTCTTACGGGCTGGGGCGAGGGAACCGTGTACAGCACTGGCACACTGGTCGGTGCGTCGCTCGGGGGAATCGTGGGAGCATTACTGGGTTGCCTGGGACGTCGGCAGACACAGACGGTGCCGCAATGGTCGTCCAAGCCCGGCTCAAAGGACAAAGGATCGGTCCAGTGACTGAGCAACCTGTCCCCGAATCCCGGACTTACCGCCACGTCAAATGCGGCAACGAAACCCTCGTCGGCGGGCAGCCGTTTGAAGTGGTCTCCAATCCCATGTCGAGCATGGAACAGACCCAGTGCGCAAACTGCGGCGCCATGTTTCCGATCGCCGAGTTCGAATGGTCCGACACGGGTGAGAAAATCAGCGACTATTACGCGCGGCACTCGACGAACGCCACCGACCTGCAGCGCTTCCTGTGCTCGAAGAAATTCATGGTCGCGCTGATTGTCCTGTGCGTTGTGCTGACCGAGATCGGCATCTGGTTCCTGCTCCGAAACGGCGACAGAACTGTGCTCATCGTCTGCCTGGTCGGCGGAGTGATGATTGGCGGGATCATCGGCATGGCGGTGTTTGTGTCGGGTTTCGCCGACCCGCTCAAGCGCAAGGTGTGCGGCGTCAGCGATACGCGCCGACTGCAATAATCAGGTACCTTGAGCTGGACCGTCCCACCGCCACCGGGAAGGCCCCGTCCCGATGCCGTAATCGCCGTCCCCGATCAGACCAGGACCTGCACCATGCGACGACTCGCAACCACGCTTCTCTACGTTCTCGTACCGGTTGCGGCCTGTGCGCAGCCCGCCGATCCGCTCCCCGCGTGGAACGACGGCCCTGCCAGATCGGCCGTCGTCGACTTTGTGGCGCGCGTCACAGCCGAAGGCGGTCCGGATTTCGTCCCCGTCGAGCAGCGCATCGCCGTCTTCGACAACGACGGCACGCTCTGGTCCGAACAGCCGATGTACGTGCAGCTCGCGTTCGCCCTGGACCGGGTCAAGGCCCTGGCACCGCAGCATCCCGAGTGGAGAGACAAACAACCGTTCCAGGGGGTGCTGGAAAATGATTTGAAAGCCGTGCTGGCCGGGGGCGAGCAGGCCCTCGTGGAACTGGTGATGGCCTCGCACGCCGGAAACACGACGGATGAGTTCGAACAGATCGTGCGTGACTGGATCGCCACCGCGAAGCACCCCAAAACCGGCCGGCGCTACACGGAGATGGTCTATCAGCCCATGCTCGAACTGCTGGCGTACCTCCGGGCCAGCGGATTCAAGACATTCATCGTTTCC
>CAZWGW010000068.1:9474-15985 GCA_964633565.1 uncultured Planctomycetaceae bacterium | reverse complement strand
CGGCAGCAGGCCTTCGACACCCTCCTCGGCGGCGTGGCCGACGCATTCGACATCTCGAAAGAACATCCCGAGACCGTTGCACGCTACGACACGGCGCCGCTCATGCGGCCCGACATGATCGACAGGAAGTGGAACAACCACAGGCACTACGCCGACAACGCGAAGTCGATCGGCAAGCTGATGCTCCTCGCGCGGCGGCTGTGCGAGCGCGGCGCGGGGTTCGTGACGGTGACGACGAGCTTCGTGTGGGACATGCACTCCGACGTCAACAACGCCGGCGTCGAAGAGGGCATGCGCTACATGGGGCTCCCCTTCGACTACGCGATTTCCGCGTTTCTCGAAGACGTCGCAGCACGCGGGTTATCGGACAAGATCTTGCTCGTCTGCTGTGGCGAGATGGGCCGCACGCCGCGCATCAACGACCGCGGCGGCCGCGATCACTGGGGGGGCCTCGCGCCGCTGCTGATCGCCGGGGGCGGGCTCAACATGGGGCAGGTGATCGGCCAGTCGACCCGCGACGCGGGCGAGCCGCTCGCGGAGCCGGTCACGATCCCCAACCTGGTGGCGACCGTGCTGCACAGCCTGCTCGACGTCGGCCGCGTGCGCCTGATCCGCGGCATGCCGGGCGATGTCCTCCGCGCGGCCAGCGATGCCGATCCGATTGCCGGGATGGTGTCGTAGCATTGTTCGGTAGTGCCCGGATTCATCCGGGCGATGCGGATGGCGGCGCGGAGAGCGCACACCCCGACCGCATCAATGCGGTCACTACGAACATTCCGTTCCCGATCGCTGGATCGGGCTTCATGCCTGCTTGAGCACCCACACGAGCAGCCCTTTGGCCAGGTGCATCCGGTTGTCGGCCTGCGGGAAGGCGATGCTGGCCGGGCTGTCGATCACTTCGTCGGTCACCTCCAGGCCGCGCCGCGCCGGCAGGCAGTGCATGAACTTCGCTCCCGGCTTCGCGGCCCCCATCAGTGCGGCGTTGACCTGGTAGAGGGCGAACACCTGCGCCCGCTGGTCCTTCTCCGTCTCCTGCCCCATGCTGGCCCAGACGTCGGTGTAAACCACGTCCGCATCTTTCACGGCCGCACGCGGATCGATTTGCTGCGCAATCCGCGCCTGCGGGTAGCGCACGGCGATCTGCTGCAGGAATGCGTCCGGGAGCTGATAACCCGGCGGTGCGCCGATCGAAAACGGCACATCGAGCATCGCGCAGGCGATCGCCAGCGACGAAGCGACGTTGTTGCCGTCCCCCACGTACGCCAGCCGACGGCCGGAGAGCGAACCGAACGCCTCCTGCATCGTGAACAGGTCGGTCAGCGCCTGGCACGGGTGCGCATCGTCCGAGAGGCCGTTGATGACCGGCCGGCCGGCGCTGCGCGCGAACTCCTCGATCAGCGACTGCGCGAAGGTCCGCAACACGATCACGTCCGAATATCCGCCGATGACCCGCGCGACGTCGGTCGTCGATTCGCGGCCATCCAGCCCGGCGTCCTTCTTTCCCAGAAAGATGCTGTCTCCTCCCAGTTGCATCATGGCCGCTTCGAAGCTGAGCCGCGTGCGGAGCGAGGGTTTCTCGAACACCTGCGTCAACACGCGCCCCGCCAGCAGGGGTGGGCGCGTCCCCTTCGCCCATTGCGTTTTCAGGTCCGCCGCGTGCCGGAAGATCTCACGGACGTCGTCCGGAGTCAGATCAAACAGGGTTACGAGGTTTCGCATGGGATCACACCTTCAAAAACCAGAAACCCGGTCCCGGCGCGCCGGGACTGGGTTTCCTGCGTGATGTCAAACTCAATGGTCTAGACGCTGTCGCTCAATTCCCGCAGCACGTCGGCCATCACGGCGCACCCTTCATCGACTTGTTCGCCCGTGATGTTCAGCGGCGGCAGGAGCCGCAGTACTGTGTCGTGCGTGGCGTTGACCAGCACGTGCCGCTCCATGCACCTGGCGACGACCGGAGTGGCCGGCACGGCAAGGTCCAGGCCGATCATCAGGCCACAGACCCGCACCTCCTCGATCACCGGCAACTCGTCCCGCAGCGCTTCCAGGTGCCCGCGGAAGCGGGCCGACATTTCGCGGCAGTTCTCGAGCAGGCCGTCTTCCTCGATCGACTGCACGGCGGCGATGCCGGCCGCCATGGCCAGCGCGTTCCCGCCGAACGTGCTGGCGTGCATGCCGGGCTTGAGGCTGGGGGCGATCTCGTCCCGCGCGATGAACGCGCCGCAGGCGACCCCCCCCGCCAGACCCTTCGCCAGCGTCATCACGTCCGGCTGGACGCCAAACGTCTGATACCCGTACCAGTTCCCCGTCCGTCCCATGCAGGTCTGCACTTCATCGAAGATCAGCACGAGGCCGTGCTCGTCGGCGATCTGCCGCAGCCCCTGCAGAAAACCCTCGCCCGGGAGGTTGATCCCCCCTTCCCCCTGCACCGGCTCGATCAGGATGCCGCACGTCTCGTCATCGACGAGCTTGCGAACGGCGTCGAGGTCATTGTACGGCGCGTACTTGAACCCGGGCAGGAGCGGCGCGATCCCCTGATGGTACTTAGGCTGCGCCGTCGCCGTGACGGCCGCAAACGTCCGGCCGTGGAAGCCGTTCTCGAACGTGATGACCTTGTACTTCCCCTCCGGCGTGTGCATGCGGGCCAGCTTGATCGCCCCTTCGACCGCCTCCGCGCCGCTGTTGCAGAAGAACGCCTTCCCGAACCCGCGCGTGCAGAGCGCCTCGGCAAACTCCCCCTGCTGCTGGATGTACCACGTGTTGGGGATGTGGATGAGGCTCTCCACCTGCTCCTGGATCGCCTGCACGACCCGCGGCGGCGAGTAACCGAGGATGTTGCAGCCCCAGCCCGGGAACAGGTCCAGATAGCGGTTCCCCTCCGCGTCCCAGACGTACGACCCTTGGCCGCGGACGAGGCTGATGGGATACCGCTTGTAATTCGGGATCACGTAGCGGTCGAAGAGTTCGATCGTCTCGCGGCTCGACAGCGTGCCGCCACTGGTGGATTCCGGGGCCGTATGTGGTGCGCCGGCCTGATGGCTGGCGTCAGTGGAGCGGCGGGTGAACATTTTGAGGGGCATGATGTGGTTCGCCGAAATGTAGTCCGGTCACTCCGTGACCGGTACTTTCTTCTCTCATCGGGCAAGGTCCGGGTCACGGAGTGACCCGACTACTTTGGTGCTTTACCGCACAATTTCAGTTCCAACGCCCGTGTCTGAGTATACCTCCAGCAAAATCGAGTGCGGGATCCCCGCATCGATGATGTGCACTTTCCTCACGCCCGCCTCCAGCGCCTCCAGTGCGGCCTCGACCTTGGGGACCATTCCGGAGTCGATCGTCCCATCGGCGATCAGTTCGCGGACGCGGTCGACCTTGAGGTGCGAGAGCAGCGTCGTCGGGTCCTTGCGGTCCATGAAGATCCCTGACACGTCGCTGAGGAACACCAGTTTCTCCGCCTTGAGCAGCCGCGCGAGTGCGGCCGCCGCCGTATCGGCGTTGACGTTCAGCTTGCCGAACTCGCGGTCGAGTGCGATCGACGGGATGACCGGGATCGTCCCGCTGCGGCAGATCGCCAGCAGCATGTCCCGGTGGATGTCGACGACCTGACCGACACGTCCCAGGTCGATCGGTTCGCCCCCTTCGCCGGTGAGCGTCAGTTTCTCGCCGATCAATACGTTCTGCGTACGGTAGCTCAATCCGACGGCTCGCCCCCCCTGGCTGCGGATTTCATCCACGAGTGATTCACAAACGTCCTCGCACAGCACTTTCGCGACGATCTCCAGCGTCGCGTCGTCGGTGTAGCGCCGCCCCTGGACGAAGCGTGGCTTGATCCCGGCGGTCTCCATCGCCCGGTTGATCGACTTCCCCCCGCCGTGCACGAGGATCGGCCGCATCCCGACCGCCTCCATGAAGATCACGTCGCGGAGGCAACTGCGGACGGCGTCCGGCTCCTCGAGGGCGCTGCCGCCGAGTTTGACGACGACGTACCTGTCGCGGAACTGGTGGATCCAGCCCAGGGCTTCGACGAGGACCTTGGCTTTCTGGATGGCGTCGTCCACGCGCGGGAACCCGGTACAACAGGGGTCGGCGGAAAGAAACCGACCATTCTACGCGGGGAGGGCGGGGTGTCAATCGGCGGCCGCGCTGACTTCGCGACTTGAGCCAACTCATTTGTCTTTCCGCGTCGGCGCAGATCAGTTGGGCGGGCCGGATTGAACAAGGGAGGGCCGACCAGGATCGGCGTAGTTAAAGGCCGATTCCTCAAACAGCGTTTCCAGCGCTTCGATTCCGTGTTCATCCATGTACGCGGACTCGTCAGGTGTGATCGGAACAAACCAGAGGTGGCGAATGTGAATCGATGAACAGCACAACCACTCGAGGATCGAGCCGTCGAGGTACGGCAACGAGAGATAACCCCGATCACATTGGGAGCCCCGAGACCAGGGACGGCCAATCTGCACACGGTGGCCGAGCCCCAGGCGAGCGTTGGTTCGGTGGAAGTACGCCAGCATCGTGAGCAACTCGACATTGCCCTCATCCGGCGATTGCGACAATACGTGAACCTCCAGTGGTGCGTCATCCGATTCGAGTGACATTCCACAAGTCGCATAGATCCAGAGGCCGTGGCGCTCGGTCGGAGAAAACTCGAGCACGTGAAACCCTTCGGGAGTTCCCGGTAGGGCCCTTTGCGCCACAGGCGCTTGACGCTCGTCGCCTTCCAGTTTTCCTGGTAATGGAGCGAGATCTGTTCGAGATATGCTTGACGATTCACCCTGAAATTTTCCTCACGACCAAACAACAGCGGCGGACTTCTCGGCCAATTCGCCCATTCCCGGCACAGCGAACCGGAATCCGGATTTCGGACTGCGGCGTGTGCTCATGACACGAATTGTACCCCGCCCGTGATATGCGCCGCACCGGAGCGCAGGCAGCGCGCGCCCTGCTCCGCTATAATCCAACGGGCCCGGAGACGCCCACAACAACGCACAGCATCGTCCCTTCACCCGCAAATGCCCTTCGCCGCCAGCCACAACACGCTCCCCGACTCCCGCCAGGCCGCCGAGGCAGCATGTCGCGAATTGACGCAGCAACTGCAGGGCGCGACGCCCGACGTCCTGCTGCTGTTCGTCTCCGCCCATCACGCCGGCTGCGAAGAACTGCCGCAGATCGTGCAGGAGGCACTCCAGGCGCGGCAGTTGATCGGCTGCACCTGCGAAACGGTCATCGGCGGCGGCGAAGAACTGGAGAGCCGCCCCGCGCTCAGTCTGTGGGCCGGCGTTCTGCCCGGCGTGCCGGTCCATTCGTTTCACGTCGCCTTCGAACGCACGCCCGACGGCCTGATGTGCACCGGCCTGCCAGGCGCCGACGAACTCGACGCTCACCCTTCGGCCGCAATCCTGCTGGGCGACCCGTATACCTGCGCGGTCGACTCGGTCATCAGCCGCTGGGGTGATGATTTCGCCGGCATGCCCGTGATGGGGGGGATGGCCAGCGGCGCCGATTCGCCGGGCGAGAACTGCCTCTACTGGGGGAGCCAGACGCTGCATCACGGCGGCGTCGGGCTGCTGTTCGGTCCCGGCGTCTCGCTGCGGACCGTCGTCTCGCAGGGGTGCCGGCCGGTCGGCACGCGGTTCGTCGTCACCAAGGCCGACCGCAACGTCGTGTTCGAACTGGGGGGCAAGCCGGCGATGCTCCGGCTGCAGGAGGTCTACGACGCCGCGCCCCAGCGCGACCAGGCGCTGCTGCAGCGCGGGCCGCACGTCGGCATCGCCATCAGCGAGACGCGCGGTTCGTTCGACCGGGGGGATTTTCTGATCGCCAACGTGATCGGCGGCGACCGCGAATCGGGGGCGCTGGCGCTGGGGAACTTCGCGCGCGTCGGCCAGACCGTGCAGTTCCACGTGCGCGACGCCGACGCGGCCGACGAAGACCTGCGCGAATTGCTGGGTCAGGTGCTGAAGGAGGGGTCGGTCCCGCAGGGGGCGCTCCTGTTCAGTTGCAACGGCCGCGGCACGCGGATGTTTCCGCGCCCGCACCACGATGCCGGAGTGGTGCAGCAGTTGGCAGGTCCGGTCCCGCTGGCGGGGTTCTTCGCCCAGGGGGAAATCGGCCCGATCTCGGGGAAGAACCACCTCCACGGATTCACGGCGAGCCTGGCCCTGTTTCAAGCGCCGCCGGACGGAGAACGCCGTGGCGCCTGACACGTCGGAACAGGTGGCCGAGCCGCCCCCGTTGCTGGCGCCCGAGCGCAGCGCGGTGACAGCGGCTGAGGCGGCCGTCGATCCGCGGCCGCTCGTGGAGCCGGCCGGCGTGGAGTTCCCGCTGGCCGCGATCGGCCTCCTTGCCGCCACGCACTTCGTTGTCGACATTTCGGCGTCGACCATCAATCCCCTCTGGCAGGGGTTCGAGGAGAAGTTCGGACTGGCGCACGGGCAGTTGCTGGGCGTGACGGCGGCCTGGACGGTCTCGAATTCGATCGCACAGGTCCTGTTCGCGTGGTGGGCCGACCGCA
>CAZWGW010000068.1:7162-9464 GCA_964633565.1 uncultured Planctomycetaceae bacterium | reverse complement strand
GCAGCGCTGGCTGCTGTGGGCCGGTGCGATCGTCGGCGTCGCCTGCCTCAGTTGCGCCGGCTTTGCCCCTGGACCGTGGTCGCTGGCGCTCTTGCTGGTTACCGGGGGCTTGGGGATCGCCGCGTTTCACCCGGAGGCCGCGGCCGCCTCGGGCGCGGTCCTGCCGGAGAAGCGCAGCCGGATGATGGCCATTTTCGCCCTCTCCGGGTATATCGGGCAGTCGATCGGCCCCTCTTACTCCGCCCGGATCACGAGCCGCTTCGGCCTGCCGTCGCTGATCTGGGGCGGGCTGATGTTACTGGCGGCGCTGGCGCTCCTGACGAGCCGGCAGCGCTACGTCCCGTCTCCCGCCGGCGCACGACACAATCGGGCAGCGCATGAACGCACACCCCCGCAGTGGGACCGCTGGGGACTGCTCCTGCTCACGGGCACGCTGCGCATCGCCCCGGTGATCGGCGTGCCGCTCGTCATCGCGTACTGGCTCACGGACCGGGAACTGATCGGCACGGCACAATCGGCCTTCATGTTCGGCGTCGGTGCGGGGAGTATGTTGTGCGCCATCGGCGTGCGGCGCGAGTGGGAACCGACCGTGTTGTGGCTGTTGCCGCTGCTCGCCGCCCCCTGCATCGGTGTCATCCCTCTCGCGACCGGCGCCGGACTGATCGCCGACGTCGGGCTGTGCGGCCTGCTGCTGGGGGTCTCGATGCCCGTGTTCATCAGTTTCGGCCAGCAGTTGCTCCCGGACTATCCCCGAGCGGCCAGTTCCATCACGATGGGCGTGAGTTGGGGCACGGCCGGTGCGATCGTGGCCAAAGTGATCCACGAACTCACCAAACGAGGTGAACTGCCACGGGCCTTCTGGCTGCTGGCGGCCGTCAGCGCCGCGGCGGCCTTGCTCGGCAGCCGGCTGCCGAGCCTCACACGGAGTCGGGCACAATGCGTCGGCGAGCGGCGGGCGTGAGCCCGCTGAATCCGCGTTGATCGCATCGTCAGCGAATTCGCCAGCAATCCGGTTCACGGATTATCAACGAATCGCCTTGAACTCGCGCTCAAACACCGTCAACCCATCCACGCGCGGAGCCGGAATGGAGACCTCGACGACCGGAGCCTGTGCCGGTTTCGGCGCGACCGCATCAAATTCCGGCGCGCCAAGCGTGACCGGCTGAGACTGTTCGAAGGCGACCACAATCGGGGCCAGCGTCAGCACTTCCTGTGCTCCGGCGTCCGCCACCGGCTCATCCCACGGGATCGACTTCGGACGGGGTTCCGACGGGCGGCCCTCACGAATCCCGTCGATGAATTCACTCAGTTTCGGTCGACGCCGCAGGCTCGGCGTTTCTGGTGGCTGAGGTTGCGAAGTGCTGCGCGTCGACTCGGGAGCGTAGGGGAATTCCGGCAACTGGGCCGGCTCGTAGTCCGCCGGGGGCGCCAGCGGGGCGAGCGGCACAGCAGCCGGTGACGCCAATGGACTCTGCCGTTCGTCGACCCACGAGTCCTCCGCCTGTCCCGCCAGGTACGGCTCCCCCAGCGACTCGTTGACCTCGGCACTCGTACCGGGGTCGGGCGACAGGGTTGCCGCGACTTCAGCCGAATGCGCGCGGAACGGCCGCCAGGCCAGGGGGGACTTCCAGTGGAACCGGTCCGGCTCACCACGGCAGCCGGCGCAGGCCAGGCAGCCGGCAAGGCACATCCCCAGAGCGGCACGCGTTGCGATCTGCGTCATGGCACCGTCTTCCACTGGGCCGGTGGCGACATCCACGCCGGATACCGGGCCGGCCCGGAGGGCTGCACATTGGTTGCACGCCCTGCCGCTGCGACAACTGCTGCCACGCCTCGGAAGCGCAGCTTCGGTCGCAGCGGCGTAATGCGGACTATGACCAGAATCGGTTCTGACCTTCGGACCCCAACCGCAGAAACGGGGGGATCCACCCGGAAGCGTCGAGCCGCATGAGAGTTCTGCCTTGTGCAACGGTTTCCCGTTCCGGGCGGTCATCGCGAGGATAGGCGGCGTGCGGGCTGTGCCGTCTGTAGCGAAGCGTTCAGCTCTTGCGATTCCTGACACATCGTAGCCGAATTCGCCAAGAATTCGGGGCCGGACGCAGACGTCATTCCCCCCGTACGCCCGAATTCTTGGCGAATTCGGCTACTCCTCCATGATGTCCTTCTCTTTCGCCGCCGCCATGTCGTTGACCTTCGTCTCGAACGTCTTGGTCAGGTCCTGGATCTGCTCCTTTGTCTTCTCGCAGTCGTCCTCCGTCAGGACCTTGTCCTTCTCCGCCTGGTCGGCGTGCTTGTTGGCGTC
>CAZWGW010000068.1:0-7152 GCA_964633565.1 uncultured Planctomycetaceae bacterium | reverse complement strand
GATCTCGTGGTCCTTCATCAGCTTCTTCAGGTGGTCGTTCGCGTCGCGGCGGACGTTGCGGATCGCGACCCGCGCCTCTTCCGCGAACTTGTTGATCCGGCCGACCATCTCGCGGCGGCGCTCCGTCGAGAGCGGCGGGACATTGAGGCGGATCAGCCGGCCGTCCGAGTTCGGCGCCAGCCCCGCGTCGCTTGACTGGATCGCCTTGACGATTTCGCTCAGAGCCCCGGCGTCGAACGGGCGGATCACAATCTGCTGCGGCTCCGGCACGCTGATCTGCGCGAGCTGCTTGAGGGGCGTCGCCGAGCCGTAGTAGTTCACGCGGATCGAATCGACGAGCCCCGGGTTGGCGCGCCCGGTCCGCAGGCCGTGCAACTGGTCATGGAAGATCTTGACCGCCTTCTCCATCCGGTCTTCGGTGTCGAGCAGGATTTCATCCTGGTCCATGGCCATCCCTCCGTAGGACGGACTGGCAGCCCGTCCATCTCCATGCGTGACATGCGTCGCGCGGACCGGGTGCAATCACAATCTGCACCCCAACTCCGTCACGATACCCCATCCCCCGCGAGTTGAGAAGCATCCTCTGCATGCGGTCCCGGCCAGTGCACCGTGCACGTCACCCCCGCCGTCTCGTTTCCCGCAACGTCAATCCGCCCCCCGTGTCCCGTCACGATCCGCCAACACTTCGAGAGTCCGAAGCCCAGTCCACGCCCCGCCTGCCGGCCGCTGTAGAACGGATCAAACAGGTGTTCGCGGTCCACCGCGCTCAGCCCGTGCCCGTTGTCGGAGACGACCAGCACCCCGCCGGTGTCCGCCGCCTCACCCGCGGGTCGCACGTCGACGCGAATCGCGCCCCCGTCGTCGACTGCGTGCAGCGCATTCCGCAGGAGTTCGCTGACGACGATCGCCAATTGCACCCGGTCGGCCTGAACTTTCACCGGTGCAGCGTGATCACCGCCGATTGTGACGTTTCGCTCCGCGGCCTGCTCCACAAACCGCGAAATCACATGCCGCACGGCGGCGGCCAGATCCACCTCTTCCAGCTCCGACTTCGGCGGCCGCGCGAACAGCATCACGTCGCCGATCATGTCGCGGATGCGGTACGCCTGCCCGCCGATCGTCGCCAGCAGCCGCCGGCGTTCCGGGTCGGTCTCGCCGCGCAAGAGCGTCTCCGCGCAGATGATGATCGAGCCGAGCGGGTTATTGATTTCGTGCCCTGCGCCGGCGGCGAACTCCGCCAGCGCCGCGAGTTTGGCGTCGCGCAGCCGTTGTTCCTGCTCGTGCGATGCATCGGGCGCGCCGGCCGAGGGTGTGGCGGGCGCATCGTCTTCCGGCGCGTGGATCGACAGGGATCGCGGCAGGGGTTCCACGGCGCTGAGCTTACTTTGTGGCCAGCGCCGTCTCCATGTCCAGCATGCGGCAGATGGAGTCGATCAGCGCCTCGACCTCAAACGGCTTCTGCAGGAAGTCGTTCGCGCCGGCCTTCTTCAGTTCGTCGACCTTGTCCGCCTCGACCATGCCGCTGATGCAGATGATCTTCACGTCATCGAGCGTCGAGTCGCTGCGGATCCGCTGACAGACCTCCTTGCCGTTGATGTCCGGCAGCATCACATCCAGCACGATCACGTCCGGGCGGTACTCCTTGACGATCATCCCCGCGTCGAACCCGTTGTTGGCGACCCGGACTTCGAAACGGCCGTCCGATTCCAGCGCGTCCTTGATCAGCTCGACCAGTTCCTCGTCGTCGTCGACGACCACGGCCTTCCGTTTGCCGCTTTCCAAGGCGTCCGTCGGGATGCCGTTCTCTTTCATGAACTTGTACAGGATGTCCCGCGGGATGCGGCGGAAGCGGGAACCGGGGACGCGAAACCCCTTGAGCTGGCCCGAGTCGAAGCACCGGATGATCGTCTGCTGACTGACTTTACAGATCTTGGCCGCTTCGCCGGTCGTGAACACGGTTTTCATAGTGCGGGTCAATCCTTCCCATCAACCGCCCGATCGTGGGCGTGAGCACCGGAACCTCCCTGGATGAAAACCCAGAGCCAGACATGAGGTCGTCGGGCAATCGCGATCGGGAGGGCAGAGCTGCCGGGCGTTCGCGAAGGCTCGAGACATGAGCCGCTACAGGCGGTTCGGGACGACCGCTGCGTCACATTGGGGGGGGAACGGCTGGACTCCATCCCGTGCGCCGGTTCCCGAGTGGGCAGACAGCCGACTTGTGCGTAACTTCCGGCAATACCAGGATTGCCGGAGTTATCACAGGGGCCGATTGTAACCATTCTGCGGAATCGGTCAACAGGGGTTTATCCGTTCGGATTGCCCGAAGCGCCCGAACTCGCGATGCGGCGTATTCCCGCACGAACGGCGGAGTTGCGGCGGGGGATGAGCGATGAGGGATAAGGGATGAGGGATGGGCAACAGGTTGGTCTCCCTACCACATCGTCGCTCCTCACGAGGCCAACCTTCCCGGTTCTTTCAGATACAGCAGCAGCACGGCCAGGTCCGCCGGCGTGATGCCGCTGATCCGCCCGGCCTGACCCAGGTCGCCCGGTTGCACACGGGTCAGCTTTTCCTTCGCCTCCGGCCGCAGTTGCGGCACGGCCGCGAAGTCGAATGTCGCGGGGATGCGGATCGACTGCACCTTCTGCTGCCGCTCGATTTCCCGCTCCTGCATAAGGATGTAACCGGCGTACTTGGTTTCGATCACGAGTTGCTGCCGGGCGCGTACGCCGATTCCTAGTTTGTCGACGGATGGTGAAAATGACGCGACGTGCTCCCACTCGATCTCCGGCCGGCGCAGCCATTCCTCCAGCGTGTTTCCGTCGTGTCGCAAGTTGCGCAGATGCCCGAAGCCACGCTGGAGCTGGCACTCGTACTCGCGATGGGCAGCGGCACGGGCCGCGCAGGCCAGCCCGATCCGCGCACCGATCGGCGTCAGCCGGCGGTCCGCGTTGTCGTGCCGCAAGAGCAGTCGGTACTCCGCCCGCGACGTAAACATCCGGTACGGCTCATCAACCCCCTTCGTCACCAGGTCGTCGATCAGTACTCCGAGATACGCCTGATTCCTGTCGAGAACGAGCGGTGCATCGTCCCGCAGGTTCAGGGCCGCGTTGATGCCCGCCAGCAGCCCCTGTCCCCCGGCCTCCTCATAGCCTGTCGTCCCGTTGATCTGTCCCGCGAAGTACAGCCCTGCGACCCGCTTCGTTTCGAGCGTCGGGTAGAGTTGCGTCGGCGGGGCGTAGTCGTATTCCACTGCGTAGCCGAAGCGCATGATCTCCGCCCGCTCGAGCCCGCGTATGCCGCGGATCATCGCCTCCTGCACGTCGCGCGGCAGGCTCGTGGAGATGCCGTTGCAGTACACCTCCAGGGTGTTGCGCCCCTCCGGCTCCAGAAAGATCTGGTGCGACGTCTTTTCGGCGAACCGCACGACCTTATCTTCGATCGACGGGCAGTACCGCGGCCCACGCGAGGCGATCTGCCCCGTGTACATCGGCGCGCGGTGCAGGTTGGCCCGGATCACTTCATGGATGGCGTGGTTCGTCTCCGTCAGCCAGCACGAGAGTTGCGGCTGCGCGATCCGCTCGGTGAGAAATGAGAACGGCTGCGGATGGTCGTCTCCCGGTTGCTCATCGAGCGCGGCATAGTCGATCGTCCGCCCGTTGAGCCGCGCCGGCGTGCCGGTCTTGAATCGCGCCAGTTCGAACCCCAGCCGTCGCAGCGAGTCGGAGAGCGTCCCGGTCGTCCCTTCGCCGGCCCGTCCCCCGGGCGTCTTCGCCTCGCCGGTGTGCATGATGGCCTGGAGGAACGTGCCGGTCGTCACGACGACGGCGCGCGCGCGATAGACCGCCCCGCCGCGGACGCGGACGCCGGTAATAACCGCCCGCCGTTGACCCCCACACTCCCTTACCCCCATACTCCCAAACTCCTCGTCCGCGATAGTATCGGTCTCGGAGTAGGTACCATTGACCTCCAACTCCTCCACCACCTCCTGCCGCAGCGTCAGCCCCTCCTGCTCCTCGACGCGCTGCTTCATCAGGAACTGATACGCCTTCTTGTCCGCCTGCGCCCGCGGCGAGTGCATGGCGGGGCCTTTGCCGCGGTTGAGCATGCGGAACTGAATGCCGGTCTCGTCGATGCACCGCCCCATTTCGCCCCCGAGGGCGTCGATCTCGCGGACGATCTGCCCCTTGGCGACGCCGCCGATCGCCGGGTTGCAGCTCATCTGGCCGACCGTATCGCAATTCATCGTGAGCAGTGCCGTGCGTGCGCCCATCCGCGCCGCGGCGAGGGCCGCCTCGATGCCGGCGTGGCCGGCGCCGATGACGACGACGTCGAAATCGTAGGGGGAAACACTCATGATGCGTCCATTGTAGCAGGGGGCGTCCCGTCGCAAATCAACGCCCGCGTCGGACGACGTACCACTCTTACCCCTCGGAATTGACCCGCCGTCCCATCCCGGGTTCAATGGCCGCCAATCCGCTCTCACGACCCACGCCGTACCCGTGGAGACCCGCCGATGATCAAACGACTCGCCTGGACCCTCCTCGCTCCGCTCATCTGCCTGCTTCTAGCGCGCGCGGCCGTTGCTGAATCGCCGATCGCTGAACCGCTCGCCCCCGCCCAGGCCGCCGCGGTCGAAGCAGCCGTCGAAGCCGAACTCGACCGGCAGGAAATCGTCGGCCTCTCAATCGGCATCATTCAGCAAGGACAGATCGTGTTCCTCAAGGGCTACGGCCTCGCCGACCACGAACAGTCCACGCCCGTCACGACCGACACCGTCTTCAACTGGGCGTCGAACTCCAAGCCCGTCGCCGGTGTGCTCACCATGCAACTGGTCGAGCAGCACAAGCTCGATCTCGACGCAGACGTCCGCACGTATGTCCCCGAATTCCCCGAGAAAGATGCCGTCATCACGTGCCGCCAACTGCTCTGCCACCAGAGCGGCCTGCCGCACTACAAGAACGGCGAGGTCGTCCCGACCGAGCGGACGTACGACAGCGACGTGCCGTTCCTCGACCCGATCGTGTCGCTCGACAAGTTCAACCAGTCGCCGCTCATCTTCCGGCCGTGCGAGAAATGCGAGTATTCGTCGCACGCCTACGTCCTGTTGAGTGCCGCCATCCAGCGGGCCGGAATGCAGCCGTATCCGGAACAGGTTGAGGAGCGCATCGCACGACCGCTGAAGATGGTCTCGCTGCAGCTCGACCTCCCCAAAACCGACCCGCACTGGGCTGCCGGTTATGCCAAGGTCGACGGCCGGATCGAACGCGTCCCCGACGAGGCCGAATACTGGAAGCACGGTGCGGGGGGCTACAAGGCGAATATCGTCGATTTTGCCCGGTGGGCCAGCGCGCTGGTCAACCACCGGCTCGTTTCGCCAGAAAGCGAACGGACCATGTGGACGCCGCAGACGACGGCCGACGGCGAGATCACGAAATACGGCCTCGGCTTCGGAGTCGCGCGCGAGGGGGAGCGGCTCATCGTATCGCACAATGGCGGCCAACCGGACGTCCGCACCCGGATGGAACTGCATCCCGACGAGCACGCCGCCGTCGTGGCGCTGTGCAACAGCCAGTTTGCCGACATCAACGCCGTGACCGCGGCCGTGTTCAGGGCGCTGGAGTAAGCGCGGCCTGCCGAGTACATGCCTGTGACCAGGTCAGCGCAGTGCCAGCCCGGAACGCTGTGGCTTGCGCGGGCACCGTCGTGTACGCTGGTTCGCATGGCTGACGTCACGCAGATTCTGAACCAGATTGAACAGGGCGAGAAGCGTGCGACGGAACAACTCCTGCCTCTGGTCTATGACGAACTCCGCAAACTCGCGGCACGGCACATGGCCGAGGAGCGCAGGGACCACACGCTCCAGGCAACCGCGCTTGTGCATGAGGCTTACGTGCGGCTGGTGGACGTGAACGTGGCGCAGCAATGGAATTCGCGGCGCCACTTCTTCGCGGCCGCGGCGGAAGCGATGCGTCGGATTCTGGTGGAGCGCGCCCGGCAAAAGGGCGCCCTCAAGCGAGGCGGCGATCGGCAGCACGTCGACATCGACGACGTCGAAATCGCCTCGCACGTCACTCCGGACCAGTTGCTCGCGATCGACGACGCACTCGCCCGGCTCGCTCAGAACGATCCCCCCGCCGCCGAAATCGTCAAGCTCCGCTACTTTGCAGGGTTCTCGGTGGAGCAGGCGGCGGAAGCGCTGGGAGTATCAACCGCAACTGCCTACCGCCACTGGGCTTACGCGCGCGTCTGGCTGCACGGCGAACTGCTGGCGGCCGATCGCTGACACCGGGCTGCCCCGAAATCCCTGCTGTTGTCGGCCGGGATGATGAGAAAACGCAGGCGCCAAATACGCACCATTGAATAGTGCGTTTCCGTTTGACGAGCGAAAACCGATGAACGTCGAACTGTCGGATGCCAAGTCGATCTTCGTCCGGGCGATCGAAACGTATCCCCCCGAGCAGTGGCCCGCCTTCCTCGATGGGGCCTGCGCCGGCGATTCGGACCTCCGCACGGAGGTCGAGCGTCTGCTGGTGTTGCACGTCAGCCTCGGCACATTTCACGAGCAGGCCAAGCCGGTCAGTGTCGCCACGATCCTGACGTATGAGCCGACCGAGCGTCCCGGCTCACAGATCGGCCCATACAAGCTGCTGGAACAGATCGGCGAAGGGGGATTCGGCGTGGTGTTCATGGCCGAGCAGACTCAGCCCGTGAAGCGCAGGGTGGCCCTCAAGGTGCTGAAGCCCGGCATGGACACCCGCCAGGTCATCGCCCGCTTCGAGGCCGAGCGACAGGCGCTGGCGCTGATGGATCATCCGAATATCGCGCGGATTCTGGATGCGGGGACGACGGACGAGGTCGAGGGTCCAGGGTCGAGAGTCGAGGGAACAAAATCACTGGACCCTCGACCCTCAACTCTCAACCATCGCAACGGTCGTCCCTATTTCGTGATGGAGCTCGTCAAGGGGGTCCCCATCACGGAGTACTGCGACCAGCAGCGGGTGGCGACACGCGAACGTCTGAAACTGTTTGTCGATGTCTGTCACGCCGTGCAGCATGCGCACCAGAAAGGCATTATCCACCGTGACCTGAAGCCGTCGAACGTGCTGGTGACGCAGCACGACGGCCAGCCGCTGGCCAAGGTGATCGACT
>CAZWGW010000067.1:0-15996 GCA_964633565.1 uncultured Planctomycetaceae bacterium | reverse complement strand
CGCACTGAATGGGAAGTATCCCCATCATGCAAACCATGAACACTGGCAGATTAGACAGGACACCTGCCGGTGACCAAAGCGATGTACGGGGACATGCCCGATGCGAGGGGATGACTGCATTTCTGGCACTTCAGGACCGGATGACGACTGACGCGCGACAGCGCCCAGACGCCGCCGAATACAAACAGGACCAGGCCGGCGATTACGAGCCAGCGCAGCGGCAAGTCCAGCGGAACTCCGGACCTGTTCGTCTCGTCGGTGATCAATCCAATAGCCCAGAACAGTCCCATGAAGCCAACATAGAACGGCACCAGCAGGCAGAGTGCGCGGTGACGGCTCGCCGCCAGCGCCGCGCGAAACTGAATGCGGCTTACCCCGGCAAGTTCGGCGTCAACGGCGCTCATGACACGCTGCTTTCATCAATCGCGTGGACAGTCTGCCAACGGGAATCATCAGCCGCCGGCTCACCGGGATTTGAGCATTTCGCCTGCTAAGTCACAGAGCACCGCCTGTTTCTGCGGATCATGCCGAAGTTCAACTCCCCGCCCGAATCACGAACCGACCGAGTCGGCGAAACTGCAGGAGTTCGAGCGGAGTTGCCCGTCACACCTTGGAGCACCGCAGGCTCGCCGGTATGATCGACGCCAATGTTTGTCACAGTCCCGCCGACTTTCCGTCTCAAGGCGATTTCCGTGTTCCGCCCCGCCCTGAAACTTGCTTTCTTCACGCTCATTTATGCGGCGGGCGGATTCATCGTCGGAACCGCATTCTTTCACCCACCATTCGGCATGCCCGGGAACGCACTTCTGACCATCGCGTCCTGCGCCTGCACAACTCTGGGAGCGCTGCTCGGTTTTCTCCGCGGCTGCCCGCTGACATCACACGAGTGCCGCTTCTTGTCTGTTGCGAGGCATTGCGGACTCGCCATTCGAACAGGGAGAGCTCGTTCTACCAGGCACGTTGCCTGACTTACGCTCCAGCGCGGAACTGCTAAGTCAGTCGGACAGCCTGTCGCTGTTCCCTGCGTGAATCATCACCCGGCCGGTTGCATCCACGTCGACACACAATCGCTGATCGCGCCAGTCCGGCCGCCCCACAATCGCGTGCGACAGCGGCGTCTCCTGCGGAAAAGCAAGGCCGTCGCCGCGACAGGTCGCGGTTCTTCCACATCGGAACCAGCCAGACACCCTGCACACATTCGCGTTCGCCGGCCACCCGCCGTTGACCCACTTTTTCCCCCAGCCGATAATCAATCCGGGCTGCTTCCCACACAATCCCACAGGTCCCCCATGTCCGGCTGGCTGGCCAGAGCGACCGGCGCACTCCGCGGCGAAACGCCCGACGAGCCGCAGCCGTTCGAACTGGACTGCGAATGCGGCATGCGGCATTCCGGCCTCCGCCGCCGCAAGGCCCAGCGCATCGTCTGCCGGTCGTGCGGGGCCTCCCTGTTCGTGTTGCCGCGCGACGCCTACCCCGAGCCGGGAGCGCTGCCGAAGAAGAAGAAGAAACGCCGCAAACGCAAGTCGCGCCCCGTCGCCGACAGGCCGGCCCCCCGAGTCCGCATCCGCGCCGCCGGCCAGCAGATCGTGCGCAGCACGGCCGCGGGAGTCGCCCGCGCCTCGGCGCGCGTGGGGCAGGGGACTGCCGCCGCCGGATTGGGGCTGTGGCACCACGTGCGGACCGCGGCAGCCGCCCTCCGGGCGTTCTGGACCCCCTTCCGGCTGGTTGCGGCGGGAATCGTCGTACTGATCGTGGCCACGCTCGCCTGGACGGTCCGCTCCCGATCGCAGGAACAGGCGATCCGCGACCTCAAGACAGCGGATGAAGCAGCCCGGCAGGCCCTCGCCGCGCACGACTTTGCCGCCGCTCAGGAGCCGCTGGCACGGGCGGTGGGCGCCCTTGATGAACTTGATCGTTACGACGACCCGCTCGCCCGCGAGATCCGGCAGTTCCATCGCGAGACGACCGCCCTCCTGCGGATGTGCGCGGTTTCCCCCTTCGAGCTGGTCCAGGAGGCCGACCAGGTGGCGAGCGATGTTTCGCCGTCCGCCTGGCATGACCGGTTTGTCACCCGCTATGCAGGCGTCTGGCTGGTGATGGAAGGAGCCGCGCGCCGGACCGGCAGCGATGCCGCGGGGGGACGTTACGAATTCGACGTCCCCTTCTTTGCCATCGGCGCCGCCGGGCGCGGCATCCGGATTGAAGGCCCCCTCCCCGCACTCGATGCACTCACGATCGCCGCGGAGCCCCGTCACGTGGTACTCGCCGCCCAGCTCGTTGACTGCACGCTCTCGGCCGACAACCGGATGTGGGAGCTGCGCCTCGCGCCGGAGTCCGCCTTCCTCTGGGCGAACATCGACAGCTACCAGGCCCTTGGCTTTACGTTTGACGATCCCGCGTCCGAACAGCAGGTCCGCGACGTCTTGCGGTCGCAATCGCGTGCACTGAGGTTGAACCTATGAAAGTCGGCGGTTACGGAAAGTCCGGCGGTCGCACGCGGCACGCAGCGAGACCGCAGTCTCGGCACGCCGGCTGCGCAGTTGCTGTGTGCGTTCTGTTCGTCGGACTCACCGATCCGGTGCGTGCCGACGGTCCCATTTCTGTCGAGGCCCTGAATCAGTTGCGGCCCAAGTGGGAGGCTTTGCGGGGGACGACGCTGCAGATCGAAGGGCGCTGTCTGGGATTCTCCGAGTCGGTGCTGAAAATGACCCGCTGCGACCTCGTCTTTGTGCTCGAAACCGGTTCCCCCGTCCCCAGCGAGAAGCCGAAAAACGTCGAGCTCACCGGCAGCTTCGAGACGCGTGAAACGAAGCTGGTGTTCGTCGTCACTCGGGTGAAGCCTCAACTAGGCGACTTCGAAACCGTGCGACAGCGCCGCGCCGGCATCGAGACCAACCAGCCGCAGCAATGGTACGACCTGGCTGCGTGGACGGCGGTGCGTGCGAAATTTTATGAAGACAAAGAGCTGGCGGCGGAGGCGTTCGACCTCAACGAGAAGGGGCTCTTGACGGAGTACCGCCAGGTGCCCGCCGACGGCTTCAATGAGCTGTACCGGCTGGCGGATAAGGTGACCGAACTTGATCTTCCCGGCCGATTGCGGGCGCGCCTGGTGCATGACGCGGCACGCCGCGAACTCGCATCCGCAGGGCGCAGGAAACCGCCGGACTTCCGCGTCGTGTCGACGCACATCCTGGAACGGCTGTCCGGCAGCAGCCGTCCCGTCCCGCTCGACGCCGGGACGCTCGAGTTGAAGGAGCGCTACCAGGCGGACCCGCTCGCCGTCTATGACGAATCGGACGACCCCCGGCGGCAAATGCTCCACCGCTTTCTCTACACGGAGGCGTCGCTCGCACAGATTCAAGCCCGGGCCGCGGAAGACGGCAGCAACGGATTCCAGGTCGCCGCCGAAATCGAACAGACCATCCCGGAGTTTGGCGAACTGGCGGAACAGTACCGCCAGCGGGAAGTCGACTTCCAGTTCAATCGCGTCGAGACCTTGTCACGTGAGCAATTATTGAAACTGGCCGAACGGCTCGTCGAGCGGCAGCAGGAGCCGGACGCGCGCGAAGCTAAAGAACGCTGGCTGAAGCATCGCGAGAAGGCACTGACAGAGCGCGGTCCCAGGGGGCGGATGGAGCTTGCCGAGGAATACGACACGCTGCTGGGCGACCGGCATCGCGCCGCCGGGATCGTGATCGACGTTCTCCACAAGGACCCCGGCGCCAGATATGCCCGAGAAAAGCTGAAGGAATGGGGATATCACAGCGACTCCGCGGGAGAGTGGTCGCTGATCGCGGACTCGCCGCAGCACGAGGAACTGCCCGACGTGGTCCGCGAGGGCCGGATCCAGCGCGGCATGACCGCGGACCAGGTACGGACCGCCCTGGGTCAGCCGCCGGCGACGATCCAGCGGTTCGCGTCGCGCGGCGGCATCGCCGAACTGTGGATCTTCCCGGACCTGGGCGTGTCCGTCCTGCTCAACCGGCGGCAGCGCGAGGAGCCGAAAGTCGTCATCGACTACGGCGCGACACTTCCGTCCAGCCAACCTTGACCCTCTTGCCGATCGTCCTGGGCGCCGATGACCTGATTCCCGTCACGGACCGTCGCTGTGAATCAGGTCTGCGATCGGCTACAGTGATGTGATCCGACAGATCACCAACGGCGCCCTCACGGGTTGCCGGCGATCCGATAGACCACGTCCAGCGGCGGCGATCAAGCCGTGCAGGGAGAATATGTCCCCATGGATCCTTACGCACCGTGTCCCTGCGGCAGCGGCAAGAAAGTGAAGTTCTGCTGCCAGGCGATCATCGGCGAAATGGAGAGAATTGAGCGGCTGCAGGACAACAATCAGCCGCGGATGGCCCTCCAACTGCTGGAAAAACTCGAAAAATCGCACCCCGCCAATCCCTGGATCGTCACGCACAAGGCGCTGGCGCTGATCGACGATCATCGCCCGGCGGAAGCCGAGTCGGCGCTGAAGCAGTTCCTGCGGCAGCAGCCGGATCACCCGTTCGCCAATGTCCTGTACGGCATTGCGGCCTTTAACGCAACCGGCTATCCCCACGCCAAGAAGGCCGTACATCGTGCCTTTCGCCGCGGTGTGACGGCCCATCCGGACATCGTGGCGACGATTGCCGCCAACGTGGCCGGACACCTGTTGAGCGATGGTCGCTATCTGGCGGCGCGACAGCATATGGCGCTCACGCTGCGGTTGAGCGACCAGGAACAGCGCAAACGCGCCTTTCTGGCCATCGTGGAAGTGGACGGGGACACATCGATCCCCTACCCGTTGCGCGGTCCTCATCAGGCGCCCGGCTACGAGGGACCGGAATCGCATCGCATGCAGGTCCAGAAGGCGCACCGGCTGTCGATGGTGGGTTGCTGGCAGGAGGCTGCCGACCTGCTGGACGAGGTGGCGTTGGTCGATGCGGACAGCGCGGCGTTGTGGCACACCATCGGATTGTTTCGCGCCTGGGATGGAGATGAGCCGGCCGCGGCGGCTGCGCTGCACCGGGCGGCTCGCCTGCCTGCCGAGTTTGAAACGGCGGTCGAGTGTGAAACCGTCGCGCAGTTGCTGGAGCAGTTTGCGCCCGAGCACACCCGGAAGATGCGGTTTCGGCGATTCCGTCTGGAGTCGGTCTCGCGATTGTTGACGCAGCTTGACGCAGCACCGCAATGCGCGCGTGTCGACCAGCTGGCCGGGGACGCCGAGGGAGCGATCGGTGACCCCGCCGCACGCTATCTCGTGCTCGACCGCCCCCTCTCCGCAGCGCCGGCCCCAGGCGAATTGACGCGGGCAACCGTCCCGCAGCATCTCGGCCGCCTGACGATCTTTGACCGGTCGGAGGACGGACAGGTCCCCGCCCAGGCGTTTGTGTCGGGGCTCGAGGGGCACGACCTGAATGAGGCAGTCCGCGTGTTTTCAACGGCTGCCGGTGACCTGGCGACGCTGGTTGAAGATACGGACGCCGGCCCGGATTCCGATGTCTCGGGTCTGGTCCCCGACGAACATGTTCCGTACTTCCACAATTACTATTTTCCACCCAAAACGCCGGGACCTGTTCGCCGCCGCATCCAGCAGGAGCAGTGGGACGAGATCACCCGGCACTTGTGGCTGAATTCGCCGTTGCGTGCCCTGGGGGGCCGCACGCCGCTGGACGCAGCCGATAGTCCGGAGTTGAAGGTGGCGCTGACCGCGGCACTGCAGGTGCTCGATGTGTTCTGTGCGACGCGGTCCTATCTGCTGGACGATGCACCGCTTCGCGCAAGCTTGCGACTGGAGCCCCCGGCACCGTTGCGGATCAGCGCGGATTCAAATCTGAATACGCTTTCGCTGGTGCAATTGCGTCGACTCGATCTGACCACGCTGAGTCCAGAGCAGCTCCGCAGCGTCGTACAACGCGCCCTGCTGGTGCGCCACCCGTCGCTCGGATACGCGGTACTGACCCGGATGCTGGAACAGGCCGGCGATGGGGCGGCGGCGGAGTGTCAGGAGGCGTGCAGCGTACTCAGCAACATCTGCCGCGATTCCCTGCGCGGCGATGAGGCGCTGCAATGGCTGGAGCGGGGCCGCCTTTACGGAGAACAGGGCGAACATCGCTTCGAAGCAGCGCTCCAGTGGAAAATGCGGGAACTCGTGATGCGGATCGACGACCCCCGTGATCCTCAGGTGACGCCGCTGCTGCGCGACTTGTGGCAGAACTACGCCGCGAAGCTGCCGGCGCTGCAACAACGCCTGGTCGAACTCGTCGCGGCGCTGGACATCGAGCCCCCCTGGGACAACCTGATCGTCGCACCAGGCGGCGGTACCTCCCGGGACGCCGGTGTCTGGTCGCCGGACGCCGGCGCCGTGCCGGCATCGTCGGAAAAGAAACTCTGGCTACCGGGAGACCGTTGACTCGTGCCGCCTGCCGCTGCGCGAGCCTCCGACGTCCCTCACCGGGGATTGCCTGCGTGCCATGCCGAGGCGATTTGAAGATCCCGATGCCGTCATGCGCCGCGCCCTCGAGTTGGCCGCGCGCGGGCTGGGGAGCGTGGAGCCGAACCCTCCCGTCGGCGCGGTGCTGGTCGATGACGACCTGCGATTGATTTCCGAGGGCTGGCACGAGCAGTTCGGCGGCCCGCACGCGGAGATCAATGCGCTGACGCGGGCGGGCGGGCGGAGCCGCGGCGCGACCTTGTACGTAACCCTCGAGCCCTGCTCCCATCACGGGAAGACCCCCCCGTGCGCTCCCGCCGTCGTTGCGGCGGGCGTGCGCAAGGTGGTCGTCGCAATGCAGGATCCGGCAACATACGTCAACGGAGGTGGACTGCGCATCCTCCGCGACGCTCACGTGGAGGTCGAGGTCGGATTACTCGCCGCAGAGGCCCGGCGGTTGACTGCGCCGTTCGTCAAACTCACCTGTACCGGCATTCCGTACGTGCACGCCAAGTGGGCCATGACGCTCGACGGGCGAATTGCCACCCGCACTGGCGACTCGAAGTGGATCTCGTCGGACGAGTCCCGGGAACTCGTCCATCGACTGCGAGGGCGGATGGACGCGATCGTGGCCGGCATCGGCACCGTTCTCGCGGATGATCCGCTGCTGACGGCGCGGCCTCACGGACCGCGGGCGGCGACGCGGATCATTCTCGACAGCAGCGCCCGGCTGCCCCTCGAATCACAACTGGCACGGACCGCCCGGACGGCGCCCGTGATGGCCGCGGTCACCGGGACGGCTCCCGGCGACCGTTGCACGCGATTGTCGAGTTGCGGCATCGAAGTCCTGCGACTCCCGACGGCCGGCGGGCCAGGCATCCGCGTCAACCTGTCCGCCCTGCTCGAACAACTCGGGCGGCGACAAATGACCAACATCCTGGTCGAGGGGGGAGGTCAACTCCTTGGTGCGTTCTCCGACGCGGGCCTGATTGACGAGTATCACGTGTTCATCGCCCCGACTCTGGTCGGCGGCGCTCAGGCGCCGGGACCGCTTCAAGGTTGCGGCGTCGAGCGGCTCGCGGACGCGATTGCTCTGGATGGGCTCGAGTCGAGACTGGTCGGGCCTGATCTGTACATCAATGCGCGCGCCGCAACGTTCCTGAAGATGCGATGACGATGTGCAGGGATGAGCTGACGGCCGCATCGACCTACGTCAGCCGCGCGACGATCTGCGCAACCCAGTTCGCGACCAGCAGTCCGATCAGCAACCAGACGATGACCCACGGGGCCCGTTGGCCCAGCGGCCGACCATCGGCGGAATGCACGGCCCACAGGCGATACGGCACCTGCAGCACCACCAGCAGCGCCACGAGCCAGCCGACCCGATGGACCGCCAGAGACGCCGCAATGTCCCCGTGCGCCAGGTGAATGAAACTGCGCGTTAATCCACAACCGGGACAGTCCCATCCGAACCAGACGCGGCTTTGACAGAGTCCGGGTGCGGGCCATCCCTGCAGGAACGTCAATTCAACCTTCTCGTCAGGCCGCACGCGCAACAGCAGGGACGCCGCGACGACCGCGATCGCCAGCCACATCATTGTGCGGTGGTACGCGTCATGACGGACTGGCCGCCGGTCCACGAAAGGACCAGCGGTTGGCGGGGCCTCAACCGCATTGTGACAGCAGTCTGCGGACATGAACGGGTTCGTGCGCCATTTGCAGTCGTGAGGTCGCGTGACAACTCACCGGACAACCGCACCCATCCTGATTCTGTGTGCGCAGGGCGGCGATTGCAATTGAGCGTCGTCGCAGAGTCGCAGAGAGGTCCAGCCGGACCTCAGCGGATGCTCCGGCCGCCGTCGCGCCGTTGCGAGACGACATCCGAAAAACACCGCATCTGCACGGCAAGGGACTGCAATGCTGCGGCGGCCTGTGTCAGGTCTTCGCGGCGACCCATCTCTTCGATCCGCAGCGCTTCCTGGGCCGCGCGATCCACGCCGAGCGTCTGCAACTGTCCCTTCAGTCGATGCGCCACTTCGCGCACCGACAGGCTGTCGCCGGCCGCAATATGACGGGCGATCGATTCCTGCTGGCGGGGATACTCCGACATCAGCAGATCGATCAACTGATCGACGAGATCGACCTTGCCGGCGAGCCGGTCGCACAGCCCGTCATAGTCAAAGACCGACGGAGCGTCGCCAGCCGACGGTTTCGATCGATGACCGCTCATGCCTGCCATTCCGCTGTGGGTCCGCCGACCGGTGCCGAATTCGGATCGCCTGCGCGGTGGGCCGACGGGCACCTCAATGACCGTTCGCCGAAAAGGATAGTTCATGTTTCCAACGTTGTGGCGGGTAGGCCTGCTTCGTCCGGGGCACGATGATTCGAGTTGGAGCGGTTATGACGGTTACGACAATTCAATGACGTCGGCGCCGCCTCGAAGCGGGCAGGGGCGTCCCGTGACACGACAACGACCCCTGCACGGGAACGAGCGGCGAGGCCGCGGACTTGGTTGTCGCTCACGGGAAATGCAAGAATGCGATGAGTCCGGTCGCTGGTCCGCGCGAATGGGAATCGCGCTCACCCGCCCGGGAACTGCATTGTCCCTGAGGACCGCACAGGCCTTACCTGATGACGACGCCCCCCGTTCAACGCGAACCAGGCTGGATCCTGGGGGGGATCATCATCGCGTTCGTCGTCCTTCGGCTGCCCGGTGTCCTGTTGCAGCCGGGTGGTCAGGACGAACAGTGGTTTGCCGCGCCGGGGTACACCGTGGCGAAGGCAGGCATTCCCCGCCTGGCCTACGTGCCCAATCGCAATCCGGACAGCCCGTTCTACAGGGCCGACGAAGCCTTGTTCGCACTTCCTCCGGGCTTCTTCTATCTCCAGGCGCCCGGATACCTCATGTTTCCTGCGGGGTATCCCACAGGCAGATTGCCGTCGTTGATTGCTGCAGCGGTCGCCATCTGGCTGACTTACGAGTGGGGACGTCGGAGTTTCGATCAGATGGCTGCACTGTGGGGCGCGGGGCTGTACGCCGTTTCTCGAATCCTGATGTTCCCGGCGACGTTCGCCCGTCCGGACATGGTCTGCGGCGCGGCCGGTCTGGCCGCACTCGTCGTGCTGTCAGGCTGGCACGAGCGACGGACTCACAGGCAGATTGCGATGGTCGGCGGACTACTCGGATTCGGCCTGTTGTGCCATCCGTTTGCAATCGTGTATTGCCTGCTGGCGGGCGCCTGGGTCGTGCTGGCGACGAGGGGCTGGCACCAACGGCTGACGGCCGGACTGCTGCTGACGACAACCACGATTGCCGTTTCGGCGCTGTGGCTGCCGCTCATCCTGGCGCATCAGGATGCGTTCCGACATCAGTTCTTCAACAACGTCGTTGGCCCGCAGGGGCCGGGACTGTTGCGGCGGCTGGTAATCCCCTGGCCGTACTTCAGCCACCAGTTGAAACTGCTCTACGAGCAGGGCGGGCCGTTCCAGACGGCCCTGATGCTGACGGGGGTCGTCGCGGCCGTTGTGCGAGGACTGCGTCACGGCGACGCGCCGGCACGACGCGCCGCCGGCGTGCTGTGTGGCGCCATCTATCTGCAGACCGCCTGCCAGGGGCTGCACCCGACGAAGGGCTACCTGTGCTTTGTCGGCGCACTGATGTTCGCAGCCGTTGGCGGCATGATCTCGGAATACGGCCGGGGGCTGTCCGGGGCGGGCCGGCCGGGCCGTTGCGGTGCATGGCTTGGCGCGGCGTGCCTGGTCCTGGCGATGGGGCCCGGCAGCGGCGCACGGGGCTGGTTGACTCACATCACCCGCTGGTCGGACCCGGACTACAATGGACGGCGATTCGCTCGATCGCTGCTGTCCGCGCTGCCGCAGGAAGGTCGCTTTGTCGTCGACACGCCCTACGTCTTTGATTTCTGGCTGTCCGGACGAGACACGGTGCTGGTTGCCGATCCACTGAACGACTATCCGACCGGGGACTATCCGTACGATTTCCTGGTGGTGGGCCGCGAAGGTCTGGACAAGAACTGCCCCACCCGGTACGGCGGCGAGTTTGTGCGATCGGTGGGCCGGCGCCAGGATCCCCTTTCGTGCTACGCGGAGATCTATCGGTCGCCGGACGCCCTGCCTCGACGGAACCGTGATGCGCCGATGTCTCCCGGATCACCGCGGCCGAAGTGAGATTGTTCGGGCGGAGACGCCGCAGTCCGCTGCGATCCGGGAGACTCTGTTGACGTGCGGCCAGTGTGAAATGATGATCCAGTAGAACTGCCGTGAATCCCCGGCAAACCTTCGCACACCTCAATATGCGAATCCTGATTACCGGTTCGGCCGGCTTCATCGGCAGCTACGCCGTGGGAGAATTCCTTGCGGCCGGCTGGGAAGTCGTCGGGCTGGACAATTTCTCGAAGTACGGGGAATTGCGTCCCGCGCATGCCGGGCACCCGCACTACACGTTCGTCACGGGGGATGCCAAGGACCCACGGCTCGTGCGGGAACTGCTCAGCGGCTGTGACCAGTTCATCGCCGGAGCAGCGATGATTGGAGGCATCGCCTTCTTCCACCGCTATGCCTTCGACCTCCTGGCTGAAAACGAGCGACTCACCGCGACCGCCTTTGAAGCCGCCATCGACGCCTTCCGCTCAGGGTCGTTGCGCAAGATCACCGTGCTGTCTTCATCGATGGTGTACGAAAACGCCGATGTCTTTCCCACACCCGAAGGGGCGCAGTTCGACAGCCCTCCCCCGACCTCCAGCTACGGCTTTCAGAAGCTGGCGACGGAGTATTTTGCACTGGGCGCGCGACAGCAGTATGGTCTGCCGTATACGATCGTGAGGCCGTTCAATTGCGTCGGCATCGGCGAACGGCGCGCCCGCGGCAACGGGGATATCCTGCCGGGCGACCTGCACCTGGCCCTGAGCCACGTCGTCCCGGACCTGGTGCAGAAAGTGCTCAATGGCCAGGATCCCTTGCACATTCTGGGAGACGGCGCGCAGGTGCGGCATTACACCTCGGGTCGTGACCTGGCCCGCGGCATCCGCGCCTGCGTCGAGCATCCGGCGTCGTTGAACGAGGATTTCAATCTTTCGACCCCCACCGGCACCACGGTGCTCGAACTGGCCGAACGGATCTGGCGGAAAGTTCACGGCCCCGACCGCCCGTTCCGTTTTGTGTCGGACCCTCCCTACCCGTACGACGTGCGGCGTCGCTCACCCGCCGTGGACAAGGCGCGGCGGCTGCTCGGATTTGAAGCGACCGCCACTCTTGACGAAATCCTCGATGAGGTCATTCCGTGGATCCGGGAGCAGATCGCACAGGGCACAATTTGAGGGACAGGGACGCCGCAGACAGCCGATCGGAAAGTCACGACGTCGCGCGGGTGCCTGCAGACGAGCCGCTGCTCTCGCTGATCGTCCCGGTCTTTAACGAACACGAGAATTTCCCGCGCCTGGTGGAGTCGATCGAGCGGGACATCGACCCACCGTTCCGAGTGCTCGTGGTTTACGACTTCGATGAGGACCGCACTCTGCCGGTCGCCCGGGAACTGGCGCGGACACGCCCCTGGATCGTACCGGTGCGAAACACGATCGGCCGCGGCCCGGCGAACGCGCTGCGCGCGGGCTTCGCTGCCGCTGGCTGTGGTCCGGCGCTCGTCGTCATGGCCGACCTGTCTGACGACCTCGCGGACGCCGCCGAAATGCGACGCAGATACCGGGCCGGGGATCGCGTGGTCTGCGCATCCCGCTACATGCGCGGCGGGAGACAGACCGGAGGCCCATGGCTCAAGAAACTGATGAGCCGCGCCGCCGGCCTGTCGCTGCGGTGGCTGGCACGGTTCCCGACACACGACGCCACGAACAACTTCCGCCTGTATGATGCAGCGCTCGTGAACGAAATGGGGATCGAGAGCAAGCGGGGGTTTGAGATCGCACTCGAACTGACGGCGAAGGCGTTTGCCCGCGGAGAGCGGATCAGCGAACTGCCGACGACGTGGACGGACAGGTCGGCGGGAATTTCGCGGTTCCGGCCCTTGCAGTGGCTCCCCGGCTACCTGCGCTGGTACTGGTACGCAATTCAGGCCGGGTGGGGCCTGCGCCGCGCGCCGCGGCCGTAATGCCACCAGAGCCGGAAACTGTTACGATCCATCCTGCATCGCGACAGGTTTCCCTCCCTCGGTCTGCGCATGGACCCCAAACCCCGACCCAACCACCGGCGTTACATCGAGGTTCTGCGCCGGATGACGCCCGAGCAGCGCCTGGCAAAGGCGTTCGAGTTGTCGGAGTTCGCGAAGCAGCTCTTCATTCAGGGACTGCGGCAACGGCACCCGGAATTGAGTGAAGCCGAGTTCCACAAGCTCCTGCTGGCGCGACTTGAGAAATGTCACAACAGGAACTATTGAAGCTCGTCGCCGAGGTCCTCGCGATGTCCGAAGCGGCCAAAGTGGAGCAGTCAGCCACAGGCTGACGGCTCCACATCCAGCGTCGACTTGATCCAGCGAGAACCGGTTACCCCAGCACCTTCGTCACCCCCGGCACCGGCACGGCGTACACGCCGTTTGCGTCCGGCAGCACGGGGGGCGTGCTGTCGAATGTGATGTCCGCCACGTTCTCGGGCGTCAGGCGCAGTCCCCGATTGAGAGCGTCGTCCCAGGTGATCTCCTGGCCGGAGTATGTGCACATCCGCCCGAGGACCGCAGCCATTGTGCTGTGCGCGCCGTAGCGTGCTTCGTTGTAGGGCTTGCCCTCGCGGATGGCGGCAATCAGCTTCTCGTGCTCGACTTCGTAGGGATTGGGGTTCTGGTCGCGGAAGGCGTAGCGCTCGCCGCCGGTCGGACGGATCCAGTTGTCGCGGGCCTGCGAGTTATTGTTGAGCGCCGCCGTCCCCTTCGTGCCGTGGAAGTGCTCGCTGACGTCGCTCTGCGTGTTGCCGATGTGACGGCACTCGCTGTACATGAAGCTCCCGTCCTCGAAGAAGAACTGCACGCAGTGGTGGTCGAAGATCTCGCCGAACTTCTTGTCCTTGCGGACCTCGCGACCGCCCGTACCGCGGGCCTTGACCGGCAGCGCCTGCTTGGCCCACAGGCCGATGTCGATGTTATGGATGTGCTGTTCGCAGATGTGGTCGCCGCAGAGCCAAGTGTAGTAGTACCAGTTCCGTAACTGGTACTCCATTTCGGTCTTGCACTGCTCGCGGACGAGGTGATAGCCGTCGCCCGGCCCCCACACGCCGCCGCCGTTCCAGTAGACGCGCATCGCAGCAATGTCGCCGATCGCGCCGTCGTGGATGCGCTGCATGATGTCGAGATAGCAGTTCTGGTGGCGGCGCTGGAGTCCGACGCCGACCTTGAGGCCCTGCTGGTCGGCCAGTTCGGCGGCCGCGAGGACCTGCCGCACGCCGTGCGAGTCGGAGGCGACGGGTTTCTCCATGAAGACGTGCTTGCCGGCCTTGATCGCCGCCTCGAAGTGGGTCGGCCGCAGGCCAGGGGGCGTAGCGAGGATCACCAGGTCCACCTCGTCGCTGGCGAGCAGCTTCTTGTAGCCGTCCAGACCGGCAAACATCATCTGCGGGTCGATCGCGACTTTTTCGGGCGTTTTGTCGAACTGCCGTTTGAGACTGTTGAGGCTCCCCTGCAGTTGCGACTCGAACGCGTCCGCCATGCCGGTGAGCTGCAGATACCCAGGACCTTTGAGTGCATCCTCAACCGCGCCGCTGCCACGGCCGCCGCAGCCGATCACGCCGATCCGGATGCGGTCGCTCCCCTGGGCGAAAGCCCGCGCATTGATGGAGCCCAGCAGGCTGGCCCCCAGGGCAGCGGTGGAGGTGGTCTTCAGGAACTGGCGGCGCGTCGTATCGGACATCTGTTCGCTCCCGGCGGGATGGATGGATTGCGGAGGGATTGTGGTGTCGTGCGAGACCCTGATTTCAACCGGAACGCGTTTGAGATGCAAGTCGCGGCGGGGCAGATACCGCTCTGTGGCACGGGTTGCTACACTCCCCGCTTCTGGACGGGGGCAGATTTCACCGCGAACCGTCAGGAGCAGGAGCGTGTCAGTTCCCGGCGGGGACTCTTCGTCCGCCTTGGGAACAGGCTGACAGACGGACCGGAATTCGACTGATGCAGCCCACCGACCAACCGGACCCCGATTGTCCCGCCGCCCAATCATCTGCGGACGACGACCTGGAACAGCCCGGCTTGCTGCGGGAATTACTGCGCGTGTCGCTGCCGCTGATGATCAGCTCCGGGTCGCTGTCGCTGATGCACATCGTCGACCGGATCTATCTCTCCCACTGGTCGGTCGAGGCGCTCGCCGCCTCCGCTCCGGCCGGCATCATGTACTGGACGCTGTTCAGTCTCCCGTTCGGCATTGCGGTCTATACCAATACCTTCGTGGCGCAGTATTTCGGCAGCGGCCGGCCCGAGCGCGTCGTGGCCTCCGTCTGGCAGGGGCTCTGGCTGGCTCTGGCCGGAGGCCTGCTGCTCGCCGCCGTCGCGCCGTTCTCCGAGTCGATCTTCCGCCTCGCGGGTCACGAGACGGACGTGCTGCGACTCGAGGCCCCCTACTTCTCGATTCTCTGCATCGGGGCCGCGCCGGCGCTGCTGTCAGCCGCGCTGTCGGCGTTCTTCAGCGGCCGCGGCCGCACGCTCATCGTCATGTGGGTGAACGTGTTCGTGTCGCTGATGAACGTGGGCCTCGACTACGTGATGGTGTTCGGCTTCGGCCCGATTCCGGAAATGGGTATCCGGGGCGCGGCCTGGGCGACCAATATCGCCAGTACGACATCATGCCTGCTCTTCATGGCGCTGCTGGCCTGGGAATCGCGCCAGGAGGGCTACCCGCTCTGGACCTGCCGACGGTTTGACCCCGGACTTCTCGCGCGGTTCCTGCGCTACGGCGCGTCCGCCGGTGTGCAGAACTTCGTCGACGTCGCGGCGTTCATGCTGTTTGTGATCCTGATCGGCCGGATCGGCACACACGAGCTGGCCGCCACAAATATCGCCTTCAACCTGAACTCGATGGCCTTCATCCCGATGTTCGGCATGGGGACGGCCCTGATGACGCTCGTCGGCAGGCGGATCGGCGAGAGGCGTCCCGACCTTGCCGTGCGCACGACGCGCTACGCCTTTAACATCTCGGCCGTCTACATGCTGGTGTTCGCGGCGCTGTATCTCGGCCTGCCCGACGTGATGCTCATCCCCTACGGCGGCGCGGGAAACGCCGAGTCGTTTGAGCACGTGCGGCCCATTGTCGTCACGCTGCTCAAGTTCGTCGCGGCGTACTCGTTCTTCGACGCGATGGCCATCATCTACGGTTCCGCGATCCGCGGCGCGGGGGACACCACCTTTTCGCTCTGGTGGACGTGTTCCACCGGGTGGCTGCTGATGGTGCTGCCGGCATTCGTTGTCTACTACGTCCTGGAGTCCCCCGCGCACCGCCTGATCGGCTGCTGGAGCGCCGCCACGTTCTACATCGTCGTGGTCGGCATCGGGTTCGCGCTCCGCTTCCGCGGCGGGAAGTGGCAGGAGATGTCGGTCATCGAACGGCACGCGGACGATGAGCCGGCAGGGGGCGCCA
>CAZWGW010000066.1:14056-16120 GCA_964633565.1 uncultured Planctomycetaceae bacterium | reverse complement strand
CCCAGCCGGCGGAAGTTGCGGTCCCTGCCGCACAACGGGCAGAATACGAGTAACGTGGACCGGACGTCACCGCGCACCTCCCGTGGAGTTCCCGACATGCAGCCGTCCCCCGAAGCGAACTCTCTCGACGTCGACGCCCTCGTCGAAGCTCTGGCCCAGGAGGCGTCCGGCGTCGGCGGGCCGCTGGCGGGGACTCCGGCCACGTCCACTGTCCTGGCGATTAAGGCCGAACTGGACACGCTGGCCGAACGGCTGCGGGAACCTCCTCCGGCGGATGATTTCGTCGCGGAATCGTATTGCGACCGGGCCATTGCGGCCGTGGAGCAGATCGGTCGGGACCCGTCCTTCTCGACGCAGGAGGATCTCAGAGCGAAGGACGCCGCGGGAGCGATGGATGCCAGCGCACTGCCGGAAATCGCGGCGATTGGCCAGTACAAGATCCTGTCGCGGCTTGGCGTCGGCGGGATGGGGGCCGTCTACAAGGCGCTGCACACCAAACTGGAAAAGGTGGTGGCCCTCAAAGTGCTGCCCGCGGAGCGACTCAAGGACACGGGGGCCGTCGCCCGTTTCGAGCGCGAAATGCGGGCCGTCGGCAAGCTGCACCACCCCAACATCGTGGCCGCGCACGACGCCGGCGAGGTCAACGGGATGCATTACTTGGTAATGGAACTGGTCGAGGGGATCGACCTTGGGACGCTCCTCAAGCAGCGTGGTTCGCTGCCGGTGGCGGAGTCGTGTGAGATCATCCGACAGGCTGCACTCGGGTTGCAGCATGCCCACGAGCACGGTCTCGTTCATCGCGACATCAAGCCGTCGAACCTGATGCTTTCGTTTAGCCGCGACCCGCAGGGGAGCGCTTCGGCGAATAACACTCAACACGCAATTCTCAGCACCTCCACGGTCAAGGTCCTCGACCTGGGCCTGGCCCTCCTCGACAACAACCAGCGCGAGATCGCTGGCGACCTCACCTCGACGGGCCAGATCATGGGGACGCTCGACTACATGGCGCCCGAACAGGGGGCCGACACGCACGGGGTCGACATCCGCGCAGACATCTACAGTCTGGGGTCGACGCTGTACAAGCTGCTCACCGGGCGCGCGCCATTCGAAGGGGACCGGTACAACACACCGATGAAGAAACTGACGGCCCTGGCGACCGTAGAACCACAGCCGGTGCGGGAATTACGACCGGACGTGCCGATGGAGTTGGCGGGCATTGTGCATCGGATGCTGGCCAAGCGCGCGGACGACCGACCGACCCCACCGGCCGCGTTGGCCGACCTGCTGCAGCCGTTTGCAGCCGCGGCCGACCTGGCACGCCTGTTCGACCAGCCGTCCCAGAACGAGCGGGCAAACCGCGCGCAAGCCGAAACGACGACGGACTCAACCGTCCTCGCGCAGACAGCCGTGGGCGACAATCCCGCGCAATCCAGGTCGCTGCCACCTGCGGTCGCACCGGCAGCGGCAATGTCGCGGCCGCCACATCGCACAAGCGCTCGGGTGCGAACCCTGCTCAAACTCGCCGCATTGGTCGTGCCGTTGGCGCTCATCACCATCCAGATGAAACAGGGCACAGTCACCGTCGACGTCTCAGAACCATTGCGCGGTGACGTGGCGGTCGAACTGACATCGGGCGGTGAGGTCGTCCGCGTTCTGGACAAGAGCAACCATTGGACCGTGACGATCCGCGCGGGGGAATACGACGTGGCCGTCCGCGGCGGCGACCACGAGTTCAAGGCCACAAAGAACCGGCTCGGCGTGTCGCGGTGGGGAAAGACGGTGGTCGACATCACGTACACGGCGCATCCCGATGCCGGTGCGACGACGGCAGACGTGAAGACGGCGGAGGCTTTTGAAGCCGACCGCCGCGTGGCCGAATGGGTGCTCGCGCAGGGTGGGAACCGGGGGCTGGTCGTTCTGGCCGGCGAGGAGCGCGTCAGCGTGGCCGACGTTGCGCAACTTCCGGAGCGGTTCCGCATCGTCGAGATTTCCCTTCTGGGAGCGACCATTGTCGACCGTGATCTGGCGAGAGTGCGCGGGGTTGACACTCTGGAATCGCTGGAC